>JAIXXG010000124.1 GCA_027490915.1 Microbacteriaceae bacterium | reverse complement strand
GGAGCCGCGCTGCTGAGGTCGGCGATGAGGGCGGCGCGCGCATCCGTCGACTGCTTGTAGCCGGGGCGGCGCAGCTGCCAGACGCGCAACGCCATCGCGGGATAGACCTCGACGACGGAGCTCGGATGCTCTCCCGAGCGATCGACCACGCGCCCGTCGCCCGCCAGCCGGTCGAGCAGCACCGCGCACCGCAGCGCGGTCATGCCCAGTCGATCGGTCGCGACGCTCAAGGGTCGCGCGCCCGTGCGCTCGGTGACGACGCGGTCGGTCTCGCGGTGGGCGAGGCGGCGGCGCCAGGCGAGGTCGCCCGTGTCGTCGCTCGTCAGGCGCGCTCCGCCCGCCTGGCGCGCGACGAAGTCGACGAAGTCGACCGGCCAGCCGAACGCGCAGTCGATGCCGATCAGCGGAGCGTGGCGGGTCTCGGCGAGCAGCGTCTCGTCGTCGACGCCGAGCCGCAGGTGCTCGAGCGCGACTCTGCCTGGCCGGCCCTGCCCCGCGTCGACCCGCAGCACGGCGAGCGCTGTGCCGCTCGCCTCCGCGGCGAGGTCGACGCCGGCAACCCGCACGTCCGCTCCCGCGCTTGTCGCCCTTCCTGACATCAGATGTGAAACATTCCGCGGCACATGTCACAAACCCCACCACTCGACAGGCGGGCGGGCGACCACGCCAGAACTCTCATGCGCGGTCAACGATGGCGACGGCAAGACCGTGCCCAGCACGCTCGAGCCGCCGATCGTTGGTCCAGAGCGCGGCGCAACCGGCCTTCTGGGCCGCGGCGAGGTGCAGGGCATCAGCCGATCCGAGGCCATGACGGGCGCGCAGTTCGGCGGCGCGCACGAACTCCTCCTCGTTCAACGGAACGCGACCGATGCCGGCGAGCGTCTCCCGGTAGTAGTCCACGAGGGCGAGATTGCCGCGCTTGAGGGGACCGGTCAGGCACTCCATCACCACCAGCGGTGAGACAACCATCTCGTGATCGCCGTGATCGGCCAGCGCCTGACGCACGGCATGACCGCGCGCACCCTCGTCTTCGACGGCGTAGATGAGGATGCACGAGTCGAGATAGATCACGTCCTACTCGCTCCAGCTCTCTCGAACATCACGGAGGTCGTCGTCGACCTCTGCCGGCGTGCGCACGCTCGGGGGCGGATTGCGGACGAGGCGTTCGGCGAGCGCCGCGCCGGTGTGCCGAGGCGCGTCGACGGGCACGAGTCGGACAACGGGCCGCCCTCGCTTCGCGATCACTACATCGTCGCCCCGCTCGGCGGCGGTCACGAGTTTCGAGAGTTGGTTCCTTGCATTCAGGAGGTTCACCGGCTCCACCCTGGACTCCTTCCTGGCGTGGTTACCTAGCCAGGTTACCGCAGAGCAGCCAGACCCGACAGGGCCGGCTCACACGAACCGCACCGCGGCCTGCAGCCGCGTGCGCACCTCGAACAGGTCGGTGCCGCCGACGCCGACACCCGGCAGCCCGGTGCGGATGAGGTTGACCAGGCGCGAGCGCTGCACGAGCATCCCCTGCGCCCCGCGAACGGAGCCGAGCTGCGTCAGCGACTCGGCCGCCTGGTCGTCTTCCACGACGATCACGAGGGCCGAGAAGCGCACCTTCGCCGCGCGCGCGAGCACGCGGGCCCGACCGCCGAGCTGCGCGAGCGGCTTCTCGCCGGGCTCGAGCCCCTCGCCGATGAGGTCGCCGCGCTTGACGCCGACGGGCGCGCCCCAGTCTTCGCTCAGCACCGCCCACAGGCCGGTCGGGCCGAGCACGATGTGGTCGAGCTTGTCCTCCGGCCGCGGGCCGGCGACGACGTCGTGCCAGACGGTGAAGCCGAGGCCGAGCGTCGCGAGGGCCGTCGCCGAGCGCTCCTCCGCGATCGCCGCGGCGAGCAAGTGGCGGATCTGCCGGGGCGCCGAGCGCACGAGGGCCGCGTCGAACGGGTCGGGCAGATCGACGCCGCGCCCCGCCCACTCGCGGATGTGCGACAGGTACTGCTCGCGGTACCAGCCACCGGGATGCCCGTACGCCTTCGCGCTCGGCCGCGAGTCGTGCCGCCCCGGGCCGGATGCCCCGCCCCCGTGCTGCCCCCACGACCGGGCCGCGCCGCTCGCGCCGGCACCGGAGTCTGCCCCCGAGTCGTACGCGTACCGCGCCGAGGGCGTGCCCACCCGCTGCCAGGCGCGCTGCACGGCGTCGAACTCGGCCGCCGAGCCGCCCGTGTCGGGGTGCGCCTGGCGCAGGCGCAGGCGGTAGGCGCGCTTGAGCTCGTCGTCCGACGCGGTGGGGCTCACGCCCAGCACCTCGTACGGGTTGGCGGCCAGCGGAGACTCGGACATGGTGAGAGAAAGCCTACGCTGGGCAGGTGAGCGACGACCTGAAGGCACCCGCCCCGAGAGCTATGCAGAAGCCCCACCGCCGCGAGCACCACGGCGACGTCGTGATCGACCCCTACGAGTGGCTGCGCGACAAAGAGTCGCCCGAGGTCATCGCACACCTCGAGGCCGAGAACGCCTACACCGAGGGGCGGCTCGCCCACCTCGGGCCGCTGCGCGAGCGGATCGTCGACGAGATCCGCGCGCGCACGCAGGAGACCGACCTGAGCATTCCCGTACGGGAGGGCGACTTTTGGTACTACGGCCGCACGGTCGAGGGGCTGCAGTATGGCATCCAGTGCCGCGTGCCCGCCGCGCCGATCGACCCGGCCGACCCCATGAACCCCGCGGCGTGGACTCCCCCGCCGCCGCTGCCCGACCCGAGCCAGCCGCGCGAGGGCGAGCAGATCGTCATCGACGGCAACATCGAGGCCGAGGGGCACGACTTCTTCGCGATCGGCTCGCTCGACGTCAGCGACGACGGCGCGTGGCTGCTGTTCGCCGTCGACACCGAGGGCGACGAGCGGTACACCCTGCGCATCCGCGAACTTCGGACGGGAAGGACGCTCGACGACGCGATCACCGACACCGCGGCCGGGGCCTTCTTCGACCCGAGCGGGCAGTACGTTTTCTACGCGACCGTCGACGAGTCGTGGCGGCCCGACACCATCTGGCGGCACCGCGTCGGCACGCCGCGCACCGACGACGTGCCGGTCTTCCACGAGCCCGACGACAGCTTCTGGGTCGGCGCCGGCCGCACCCGCAGCGGCCGCTGGCTCGTCATCGAGGCCGCGAGCAGCATCACGTCAGAAACCCACGTGCTCGACGCCGCCGACCCGACCGGCACGTTCCAGGTCGTGCGCCCGCGCCGCCACGGCATCGAGTACGACCTCGAGCACGCCGTCATCGGCGGCCGCGACTGGTGGCTGATCACGCACAACGACGGCGCTCCCGACTTCCAGATCGATGCGGTGCCGGTGGATGCTCCGCACGAGCCGCCCGTCACCCTCGTGCCGCACGAGCCCGGCGTGCGCATCGAGGGCGTCGACGCCTTCGCCCACGCGCTCGTGCTCGACTACCGGGCCGGAGGGCTGCCCCGCACCGCGATCGCGCGCCTCGCGCCCGGCGCCGCACTCGACGCGCTGCACTGGCCCGGCACGGGCTGGACCGAGCTCGTCGCCCCCCTCGACGGCGAGAAGCTCGTCTCGCTCGGCACGCGCGGCAACCCGGAGTGGGCCCAGCCGACGCTGCGCATCGGTTACACGAGCTTCACCGAGCCCGCGACCGTCGCGAGCCTCGACCTGGCCCGACTCTCCGAGGGCGCGGCGGCGATCACCGTGCTCAAGCAGCAGCCCGTGCTCGGCGGCTACACCTCGGCCGACTACGCCGAGCGGCGCGACTGGGCGGTCGCCGACGACGGCACCCGCATCCCGATCTCGCTCGTCTGGAAGCGCGGGCTCGTGCCGAGCCTCGACGGCAGCGGCGACGGCACCACCGCCGCCGAGCCCGAGCCGAGCCCGGTGTACCTCTACGGCTACGGCAGCTACGAGTCGTCGATCGACCCCGGATTCAGCATCCCGCGCCTGTCGCTGCTCGACCGGGGCGTCGTGTTCGCGATCGCCCACGTGCGCGGCGGCGGCGAGCTCGGCCGCGCCTGGTACGAGAACGGCAAGACGCTGAGCAAGACGAACACCTTCACCGACTTCGTCGCCGTGGCGCGGCACCTCATCGACGCGGGTGTCACCGCGCCCGACCGGCTCGTCGCCGAGGGCGGCAGCGCGGGCGGGCTGCTGATGGGCGCGGTCGCCAACATCGCGCCCGAGCTGTTCGCGGGCATCCTCGCCGATGTGCCGTTCGTCGACCCGCTCACGTCGATTCTCGACCCCGAGCTGCCGCTCACCGTCATCGAGTGGGACGAGTGGGGCAACCCGCTGCACGACCCCGAGGTGTACGCGTACATGAAGGCGTACTCCCCCTACGAGAACGTCGCCGAGCAGCCGTATCCGCGCATCCTCGCCGTCACCTCCCTCAACGACACGCGCGTGCTGTACGTCGAGCCGGCCAAGTGGGTGGCGCGGTTGCGCGAAGTCGGCGCGGATGCGCTGCTGAAGTGCGAGATGGAGGCGGGCCACGGCGGCGTCAGCGGGCGCTACTCGGCGTGGCGTCAGCGGGCCTACGAGCTCGCCTGGCTGCTCGACGTGCTCGGGCGGGCGGACGCAGCGGCGGACGCACCGACGACCCCATCGACGAAGAGCGAAAAACCCCCGATCAGCTGAGGGATGCTCCGCAAATAGCATGCGTCAGAATGCAGTTTTCTTGCTAGCGTCATGCGGGTGACCGTGACGTCCCCCCTCGGCGAGAAGGCCGCCACTGCCCGCCTCTCGACCCTCCGCCACATCGCCGGTGTCATCAGCATCGTCGCGGGCCTGCTCGTGCTCGCGGCGCTCATCACCCAGATCACCGACCAGATCTCGGTCGGGCGATTCCAGCCCACCCAGTACTTCGCGTTCTTCACCATCCAGACCGCGATGATCAACATCGTCGTGCTCATCACCGGCGGCATCATGGCGCTGCGGCTCGAGCGCGACACCCGGCTGTACACGGCCATCCGCGCGAGCGCTTTCGCCTACGCGATCGTCACGGGCGTGGTCTACAACCTGCTGCTGCGCGACATCCCCAACGACGACGGCTACGTCGGCCCGACCTGGGCCAACGAGGCGCTGCACGTCTGGATTCCGATCTACTTCGCCCTCGACTGGCTGCTCACCCCGGGTCGGGTGCGCATCGCCTGGAGCGCGCTCTGGCTGGCGGTGAGCTACCCGCTCATCTGGGTCGGCGTGACGATGGTGCGCGGGCAGGTGACCGGGTGGTACCCCTACCCGTTCCTCGAGCCCGACGGCCCGAACGGCGTCGTGGGCGTCGTCACCTACGTCGTCGCGATCGCCGCGTTCATCATCCTGCTGGCGGCCGTCGCCGTCGTGATCAACCGCGTGCACACGCGCGGCGTGCGGGGTGTCAGCCACGGCCGGCGCAACACCGGCGAGATCCCCATCGTGCGGCGCGACCTGCGCTGACTTGCAGAATGTCGGTGGTCGGCATTGAACTGTTCTCATGGACACCACCGCCCCTGGGCCGGGAGTGGCGAACTGTCCGCAATGCGGAACTCCGTCTCCCCTGCCCATCCACTACGGCTACCCCGAGCCGCACCACATCCGCGCCGCGCTGCGGGGCGAGATCGCGCTGGGCGGTGTCGTGCTGCAGCCCGACCCGCCGCAGTTCGAGTGCCGTGACGACGAGTGCGGGTATACGTTCACCCCATGAGCGCCGCTGAGCACCTCCTCGTCGTCGTCACGGGCCCGGGCGAGGCCCGCAGCCTGATCGAGGCGGAGGTCGCGCACCCGCAGCTCTCGGTGCTCGATGTCGGCGTCACGCGCGGCGACGGCATCTTCGAGACCATCAGCATCGGCGCCGGGCACCCGCAGGCGCTCGAGGCGCACCTCGACCGCTTCGCCCGCTCCGCCCGCATGCTCGACCTTCCCGAGCCCGACCGCGACCTCTGGCGCGACGCCGTGCAGACGCTCGCCGCTCGGCTCTCCGAGCACGAGGAAGCCTGGGTGAAGACCGTGCTCACCCGCGGCATCGAGGGTCAGCCGGTGCCGACCGGCTGGGCCTACGGCACGGTCTCCCCCGCCTTCCGGCGCGAGCGCACCGAGGGCATCGACGTTGTGCTGCTCGACCGCGGCCTGCGCAGCGACGCGCCCGCCACGAGCCCCTGGCTGCTCGCCGGCGCGAAGACACTCTCCTATGCGGTCAACCGCGCGGCCGTGCGCGAGGCGCAGCGGCGCGGGGCCGATGACGTGATCTTCGTCTCGAGCGACGGACAGCTGCTCGAGGGCCCCACCTCGACGGTCGTGCTGCGGCGCGGCGACGTACTGAGCACACCGCCCGATGACGTCGGCATCCTGCCCGGCACCACGCAGGCCGACCTCTTCGCCGCCGCCGACCAGTGGGGGCTGCGCACGACGATCGAGCCGCTCACCCCCGACGACCTCGGCGACGCCGACGCCGTGTGGCTGGTGTCGAGCGTGCGCCACGCGGCGCCGGTGCGCAGCATCGACGGCGCCGCCCGGCCGGTCGACACCCCGCTCACCGCGGCCATGAACGGGTTCTTGCGCGCTCGTCGCTCGTGACCGGTGCCTGTGTAGGGTCGACACCATGCACAGCACGCTGGAGTGCGTCGCCGAGTGGATGACCCGGCAACGCTGGTACGCCGGGAAGGGCCGGGTGCCGCAGCTCGTCGAGGTCAGCCGGGAGGACTGGGCGTGCGCTGACCCGGATGCCCGCATCCGGGTGCTGCTGCTGCGCGACATCGCCAGCACCCCGCCGTCGCTGTACCACGTGCCGCTCGTGCTGCGCACGACCATCCCGCGCGGCCGGGGCCCGCAGCTGATCGGGCGCGACGAGAACGACGACTACCTGTTCGACGCCCCGCACGACCCTGCCTACGTGAGCACGCTGCTGCACCGCCTGGGGGTGCGCCGTGACGACGAGGCGGGCCGCGTGCACACCGGCGAGCAGTCGAACACGTCGATCATCATCGACGGCGGGTCGGAGGCCCCGCTGGTGGCGAAGGTGTTCCGGCTGGTGCACGCCGGCGAGAACCCCGATGTGGTGCTGCAGAGCGCGCTGACCGCGGCGGGCAATCGCAGCGTGCCCCGGATGCTCGGGGCCCTGTCGGCCACCTGGAGCGACCCGCACGGCTCCGACGCGCACACCGACGAGCCGGTCACGGGTCACATCGCTTTCGCGCAGGAGTTCGTGCCGGGCGTGCGCGACGGCTGGCCGCTGGCTCTCGAAGCGGCGGAGGAGGGTGAGAGCTTCACGGCCGACGCCGAGCGGCTCGGCCGCGTGACCGCCGACGTGCACGCCGCGCTCGCCCGCTGCCTGCCGTCGCGCGAGGCGACGCTCGGTGACGTCGTCGGCTTCGTCGCCGGGTGGCACCAGCGCCTCGCGATCGCGATGGCCGACGTTCCGCAGCTGCGCGAGCTGCGGCCCGCCATCGAAGCGGTGTACGACGCCGCGAGCGGGGCACCCTGGCCGCCCCTGCAGCGCATCCACGGCGACTTCCACCTCGGCCAGGTGCTGCGGCGCCCCTCGGGCGAGTGGCTGCTCGTCGACTTCGAGGGCGAGCCGCTGCGCCCGCTGGCGGAGCGCTCGCGGGTCGACTCCCCGCTGCGCGACGTCGCGGGAATGCTGCGCTCGTTCGACTACGCGGTCGGCTCGCTGCGCAGCGCGACGCGCGCGGCGGCCGGCGTCATCGACACCGCCTCGCTCGACCTGGACGCACTGGCTCAGGAGGCCGAGCGCGCGGAGTGGGCACGGGCGGCGCGGGCCGCCTTCCTCGACGGCTACATCGCCGTGAGCGGGCTCGACCTGCGCGCGCACCGCGCCCTGCTCGACGCCTTCGAGCTCGACAAGGCGGTCTACGAGGCGATGTACGAGGCCCGCAACCGGCCGACCTGGCTGCCCATCCCGCTCGCCGCGGTCGCCTACCTCGTCTCGACCCCGCGCGCCGCGAAGCGCTGACCCGGGGCCCCGCCCCGCGCCGCCCCGCGCCGCCCCGCCGCGCGCCGCCCCGCCCTGCGCCGCTCCGGTCGTCCCTAGGCCGCACTGTGCCGAGGCAGCCCAGTTGCCCGCGACATTGCAGGGATCTCCAGACTCCCGAATCCAAGGACCACCATGGTGACCGTCCTTGCATTCGGGAGTCCTCCATCGTGACCGTCCATCGTCTCGAATGGGACCTGGCGCTGCCTCGCAGCGGCGCGCTGCACGGCGATGGGGGGCCCGGACGCGACGCGGTTCGGTGTTGAGGCACGCAGGCGCGTGCTGGGCGCGTCGAAACAGCCACGAGAGCCGAATCTGCAATCGGTCCTGTCCTCGCCAGCGTGCACGCTTTCGGGGCTTCTCGTCAGGTTCGTCGTCGACGACGTCCCGCTATGGCCGACCGGTGACCATTGGCGAATGATCAGACCGACCATCCGGTACGACGGCCCACCGCGAGGAGACTCCCCGCTGCCCAAGCGCGTTCGCGACCTTCTCGCTCTCACCGGTGGGATCGTGTCGACACGCGAGTTGAGGGACCTCGGAATAGACGGGACCGCCCTGGAGATCATGCGCGACTACGGCGTTCTGCAACCGGTCAGGCAGGGCTGGCACTGCACGTCAGACCTGCCTGCGCTGCACCGACTTGCCTGGCGGTTCGGCGGCCCGCTCGCGTGCGTGAGCGCACTCCGCCTGCACGAGGGCCGCGCCTCCGGTCTCAGCGACCGAGAGATCGTGATCGAAGAGCCTCTGCACATCGCGATCCCGCGCAACGCCGTCGGTGCACCATCACCCGAACTTCTCGCGCGGCGCTGGGGTATCCCGGTTCCACAACCACCCGTGTTGCACTGGGGCACCGACGACGCACGCAGCGGCGACAGACGTGCCGTCAGTGCCGACGTCGCCCATCGACAGGCAGCCATCTGCCGTTCGATCGACGCCTGCGACACCCCAGTGACCCGCGTCTCCCACGACGCAGGAAGCGAGCGGGGCGGGCGCGCGCGACTCCCCTAAGCGGCCGCGCGCGCGGTGAGCGCGTCGGTGAGCATCGCGATGAGGGCCTGCAGCTGCACGGTGCCCTCGGCCGCGACCTGCTCGTCGCTGCCGTCGAGCGCGCGCGCGGCGAGGCCCGCCTTCGCGTCGATCATGTCGGCGATGCGCGCGTCGATCGTCTGCGCGGCGAGGATGCGCCATGCCGTGACCGGAAGCTCCTGACCGATGCGGTGCACCCGGTCGATCGCCTGGGTCTGCTCGGCCGAGGTCCACGAGAGCTCGGCGAGCACGACGTTCGACGCCGCCTGCAGGTTGATGCCCACGCCGGCCGCCGACAGCGAGCAGACGATCACGCTGACCTCGGGGTCGTTCGTGAAGCCGTCGATCGCCTCCTGTCGCGCCTTCGGCGTCTGATCGCCCCGGATGCTCACCGCGCGCAGCCCGGCGGCCGCGAAGTGCGCCTCCGCCGCATCCATGACGTCGATGTGCTTGGCGAAGAAGACCACCTTGCCGACGTTGCGCGCCAGCTGCGCGGTGTAGTCGGCCGCGAGCACGGCCTTCGCCGTGCCGATGCGCCGCACCATCGTGAACACGTTGTCACCGCCGCTGGCCTGCTTCGACTCCTCGAGCTCGGCCGAGGCGACCAGGCGCACGAGATCGTGGTCGATGCCGATGGGCGGCACCTCGCGGGCCGCGACCACGCGCCGGTAGCGCTCGACGAGACGCCCGATGAGCGCCTCCTCCGAGGCCCGGATCGACCGCGCCGCGTCGTCATCGAGCTCGACCGGGATGTCGGCGATGCGACGGGCCGGGATGTCGGCCGCGACATCGACCTTCTTGCGCCGCACGATGCCCATCTCGATGACGCACTGCCGCGCGGCGGCGAAGAACCCGGGGTCGGCCGGGGTCAGCCCGGTCTCCTCCAGAGACTGCATGAGGCGGCCGAGCGGCTTCTTGTCGTCGATCCAGCCGAGGAACTTCCAGATCATCCGGAAGTCTTCGATCTGGTTGATGAGCGGCGTACCCGTGAGCGCCATCATGAGCGCCTTCGGGTGCAGCACGCGGATGCTCTGCGCGATCGCCTGCACGTGGCGCGAGCGCTGCGACGTGGCGTTCTTGATGAAGTGCGCCTCGTCGACGACCATGCCCTTGAAGCCGAACCGGCCGAGCCAGCCGACGTGGCGATCGAGGATCTCGTAGTTGACGATCACGACATCGCTGAACGCGTCGACGTCGTGGCCGTCGCCGTGCACGACGGTGGCCGTGCGCCCGGGCGTCCACAGCTCGACCTCGCGGGCCCAGTTCGTCTTGACGACGTTGGGCACGACCACGAGAAGCGGATAGGAGTTGGATGCCGCCGCGGCCAGCAGCGACTGCGCCGTCTTGCCCAGCCCGGGCTCGTCGGCGAGCAGGAACGTGCGGTGACCGCTCTTGACCTCTTCGACGAAGCGCGCCTGGTGCCGCATGAGTTCGCGGTCGCCGGCGGCACGCAGCGAGCCGGCCTCGGGCAGCTCCATCGTGGCCGCTCCCCCGCCGGAGCCGTACTCGAACGCGCGGAATAGCGGCTCGATGAGCTCCCAGCTGCCGAGCCGGTTGGTCTTCTGCGGGCGCGCCGCGACGGCGCTGAAGTCGGGGGCGAGGAAGGGGTTGGCCATCTGCATCTGGCGCACCGACGCGGGCACGACCTGCTTCTCGACCTGCTTGTCGACGGGCTTGGGCTCCGTCGTGATGATGAGCTCGTCGGGGCTCAGCTCGACCCCGGCGGCCAGCAGCAGGTCGCGGCGCAGCGCCTTCGCGGCGGCGGTCACGGGAGCGTCATCCGCAAGCATGGCG
>JAIXXG010000065.1 GCA_027490915.1 Microbacteriaceae bacterium | reverse complement strand
TCGAGCACCGTCGACGCGGTGTTCGAGGGCTCTTGGATGGTCAGCGAGTCGACCGAGCCGTTGCTCGTGTTGGTGGCCCCGAGCGCGATCGCGACGCTCGTGCCGAGAACGGCCGTCGCTGACTCGGGGGTCACGGTCTTCGTCACCTGCGAGGCGAGCGTGCGCGTGACCGCGAAGACGACCTGCGCACTCGACTCGAGCGTGCTGCGGCGCGGCGGGTCGAGGGTGAGGTCCTCCCGGTTCGACACCGTGACGGTCGCGGTGTTGTCGACGACGACGCCGTCCCAGTCGGCCGACAGATCGGCCGGCACGGTCGCGGTCGCGTTGAGCTGGATGCCCGTGCCGGCCTGCAGCCCGACGAGGGTGCCGGCGGGGCCGTCGAGGTCGTCGATGATGCGCACCGTAAACGCGTTGCCCGTGATGTCGACATCGATCGGGGGGATCGATTGCGCGGTGGTCACGGACTGCAACTGGAGCGGCTCGGGCACGACGTCCTCGAGCGTGAGGTTGAGGCAGTCGGTCTCGAGCGAGGAGCAGTTGATCGTGAACTGGTAGGTGACCGTGCCACCCGGCACGACGGCCGTGGGGTTGGCGGGAATCGCGTCCTTCTCGAACTGCACGAGCACCGGCTCGTCGGGGTCGCCCTCGGCGGCGAGCGCGGGCTGCAGCACCACGAACGGCGCGAGCAGGGTGGCGATGGCGACGCCGGCGATGCTGGGCAGGAGGGCGCGCAGGTGTGCGCCCCGCATCCGTCGACGAGTGATGCGATCGCGACGCGACGCTGCTGCGGACATGCTCGAGAACCCCCCCGGGTGACGATCGCTCCCGCGGCAGGTTTCGGGTCTGCCCCCCGTTCGGGGTACACGAGCGCGGTTCACTTCACAGTGAACACGCGTCACTCTAGGGCCAATGGGGGACAGATCGCGTCACCCCCACGGGGGGCATTTGTGTCCCCCTTCGGGGGGTGCTTTCGGGCTGCAGGGGGCCTACCCCGCGGGCGCTCCCGGAGGCGGAGCTACGGCAGCACGCCCACCGAGGCGAGCCCGGCCCGCAGCAGGGCCCCGCGACCGCCCTCGAGCTCATCCGCCACGCGCTGGGAGGCCGCCTCGTCGGGGGTCATCCAGGTGAGCTCGAGCGCGTCCTGCCGCGGCTCGCACGTGCCCGTCACGGGCACCACGTAGGCGAGCGCCACCGCGTGCTGGCGGTCGTCGCTGAACCGCGTCGGGCTCGGGAACGGGAAGTACTCGGCCACCGTGAACGGCGTCGGCGAGGGCGGCAGCTGCGGGAAGGCCATCGGCCCGAGATCCTTCTCGAGGTGGCGGAACAGCGCATCGCGCAGCGTCTCGCCCCGCATCACGCGGCCGCTCACGAGCGTGCGGGTGATGCTGCCCGCCGGGTTGACCCGCAGCAGCACGCCCACCTCGGTGACCACGCCCATGCCGTCGACCCGCACCGGGATCGCCTCGACGTAGACGATCGGCAACCGCTGCCGCGTCTGCTCGAGCTCGTCGTCGGAGAGCCAGCCCGGGTTCGGATCAGGAGTGCGCACGGTCGCCATGCTCCATTGTCACCGCTCCGACGAGGGCGTGCGCCACCTGACACGATGGGAGCATGACGAGCGTGCAGCTGATCGACGAGAGCGCCATCCTGTGGTCGGCCCCCGAGAACGAGCGCGCCGGACGCCCCCTGCTCGTGCTGCTGCACGGCTACGGCTCGCACGAGGGCGACCTCTTCGGGCTCGCGCCGCACCTGCCGCTGCAGCCCGTCATCGCCTCGCTGCGGGCTCCGCTGCGCGCAGGCCCCGGCTACGCCTGGTACACGCTCGACGGCGCGACCAACGAGAGCCGGCTCCAGGGTGCCGACGCGGCGGCGCGCGGCGTGCTGCAGTGGCTCGACGGGGTGCCGGCCGCCTCGGTCGGGCTGCTGGGGTTCTCGCAGGGCGGGGCGATGAGCATCCACCTGCTGCGGCACGCGCCCGAGCGGTTCGCGTTCGCGGTCTCGCTCGCGGGCTTCGTGGTGCCCGGCGAGGCCCCGGCCGATGCGCGGCTCGCGGCGCTCGCCCCGCCGGTGTTCTGGGGGCGGGGCACGCACGACACGGTGATCCCCGACTCGTTCGTCGCGGCGACGCAGCGCTGGCTGCCGCACCACGCCGCCCTGACCGAGCGCATCTACGAGGGTCTGGGTCATGCCGTGAGCGAGGCCGAGCTCGCCGACGTGCTCGGCTTCCTGCGCCCCCACTACCCCTGACGGCATCGGACGAACGACGGAGATCGGCGCATGGAACGGGTCGCATCCACTGACTGACGATGTGGAACGGCGCTGTCTCCGTCGTTCGTCCGAATCGGGCGGCCGGCTGTCAGCGGGCGGGACGACAATGGGGGGATGACCGTGCCCGCGCCCGACGCCGTGCTGGGCCGCTTCGCGCCCGCCACGCGGGAGTGGTTCACCGGCGCGTTCCCGGCCCCGACGCCCGCGCAGCTCGGCGCCTGGGAGGCCATCTCGACCGGGCGGCACGCGCTCGTCATCGCCCCGACGGGCTCGGGCAAGACCCTCGCGGCGTTCCTGTGGTCGATCGACCGGCTCGCGAGCGAGCCGCCGCCCGACGACCCGCGGCGCCGCACCCGTGTGCTCTACGTCAGCCCGCTCAAGGCCCTCGGGGTCGACGTCGAGCGCAATCTGCGGTCGCCGCTGATCGGCATCACGCAGACGGCGAAGCGGCTGCAGCCGGGGCAGGATGCGGTGCCGCTGCGCGTCGGCGTGCGCAGCGGCGACACCCCGAGCGCCGAGCGCCGCGCGCTGCAGAAGGAGCCCCCGGACATCCTCATCACAACCCCCGAGAGCCTGTACCTCATGCTCACGTCGAGCGCGCGCGAGACGCTCGACGGGGTCACGACGGTGATCGTCGACGAGGTGCACGCGGTGGCGGGCACGAAGCGCGGGGCGCACCTCGCGCTCACGCTCGAGCGGCTCGACGCGCGGCTCGACCGTCCGGTGCAGCGCATCGGCCTGTCGGCGACCGTGCGCCCGCCGGAGGAGGTCGCTCGGTTCCTCGGCGGCAGCCAGCCGGTGACGATCGTGCAGCCGCCCGCGGCGAAGACATTCGACCTGCGCGTGGTCGTGCCGGTCGACGACATGACCCAGCCGCCCGCGCTCGGCACCGGCCAGCCGACCGGCCGCGGCGCGACGGGAGACGCCGACCCGCTCGACGCCTCGTTCGCCGCGCAGCCGCCGTCGATCTGGCCGCACGTCGAGGAGGACATCGTCGACCGGGTGCTGCAGCACCGCTCGACGATCGTGTTCGCGAACTCGCGCCGGCTGGCCGAGCGGCTGACGGCCCGGCTCAACGAGATCTACGCCGATAGAGCGGAGACGGACGAGCTGCTCGCCCGCGCCCATCACGGCTCGGTCAGCAAAGAGCAGCGCGGCGAGATCGAAGACGCGCTGAAGGCCGGCCGGCTGCGCTGCGTCGTCGCGACGAGCAGCCTCGAGCTGGGCATCGACATGGGCGCGGTCGATCTCGTGATCCAGGTGGAGGCCCCGCCGAGCGTCGCGAGCGGCCTGCAGCGCGTCGGGCGCGCGGGGCACCAGGTGGGCGAGATCAGCCGGGGCGTGCTCGTGCCGAAGCACCGGCTCGACGTGCTGCACGCGACGGTCACGAGCGAGCGCATGACCGCGGGCCTGATCGAAGAGCTGCGGGTGCTCGCGAACCCGCTCGACGTGCTCGCCCAGCAGACTGTCGCCCACGTCGCACTCGAGCCGGCGCGCGTCGACGAGTGGTTCGAGCAGGTGCGCCGCAGCGCGCCGTTCGCGACGCTCCCCCGCAGCGCCTACGAGGCCGTGCTCGACCTGCTGAGCGGGCGGTACCCGAGCGATCGGTTCAGCGAGCTGCGCCCGCGCATCGTGTGGGATCGCGTGAACGGCACGATCACCGGCCGGCCGGGCGCGCAGCGGCTCGCGGTGACGAGCGGCGGCACGATTCCCGACCGCGGCCTGTTCGGCGTCTTCATCGCGGGTGAGGGCAACGGCCGCCGCGTCGGCGAGCTCGACGAGGAGATGGTCTACGAGTCGCGGGTGGGCGACGTCTTCGCGCTGGGCACCACGAGCTGGCGCATCCAGGAGATCACGCACGACCAGGTGATCGTGACGCCCGCGTTCGGCCAGCCCGGCAAGGTGCCGTTCTGGAAGGGCGACGGGCTGGGCCGCCCGGCCGAGCTGGGCCGCGCCCTGGGGGCCACGACGCGCGACCTCGCGACGGCGTCGACGGATGCCCGCCGCGAGCGCCTCGCCGCCGCGGGCCTCGACGACCGCGCCGTGGCGAACCTCGAGGCGCTGCTGCTCGAGCAGTCCGCCGCGACCGGGCAGGTGCCGAGCGATCAGACGCTCGTGGTCGAGCGGTTCCGCGACGAGCTCGGCGACTGGCGCGTGGTGCTGCACTCGCCCTACGGCCTGGCCGTGCACGCGCCGTGGGCGCTCGCGGTCTCGGCGCGCATCCGCGAGCGGCACGGCTACGACGGGGCGGCGATCGCGGCCGACGACGGCATCGTCGTGCGGCTGCCCGACACCGAGGCCGAGCCGCCCGGCGCCGAACTGTTCCTGTTCGAGCACGACGAGCTCGAGGCGCTCGTGACGAGCGAGGTCGGCGGCTCGGCCGTGTTCGCGGCGCGCTTTCGCGAGTGCGCGGCGCGCGCCCTGCTGCTGCCCCGCCGCGACCCGGGGCGCCGCAGCCCGCTCTGGCAGCAGCGGCAGCGGGCGAGCCAGCTGCTCGAGGTCGCGCGCGAGTTCCCCGACTTCCCGATCGTGCTCGAGACCGTGCGCGAGGTGCTGCAGGACGTCTACGACCTGCCCGCCCTCATCGACCTCACGGCGGGCATCGCCCAGCGGCGGGTGCGGCTGCTCGAGGTCGAGACGCCGAGCCCCTCGCCCTTCGCGCGCAGCCTGCTGTTCGGCTACGTCGCCGCCTTCCTCTACGAGGGCGACAGCCCGCTCGCCGAGCGGCGCGCGGCGGCGCTGAGCATCGACCCCGCGATGCTCGCCGAGCTGCTCGGCCGGGCCGAGCTGCGCGAAGTGCTCGACGAGGCGGTGATCGCCCAGCTCGAGGCCGAGCTGCAGCGGCTCGCGCCCGACCGCCGCGCGCGCGACGCTGAGGGCGTGGCCGATCTGCTGCGGCTGCTCGGGCCGCTGACGATCGCGGAGGTCGACGACCGCACGCTCGATGAGGTCGACGTCTCCGCCGCGCTCGACAGCCTCGAGCGCGCGGGCAGAGTCTTCCGCGCGGGCGTCGGCGGCGAGCAGCGCTGGGCCGCGGTGGAGGACGCTGCCCGGCTGCGCGACGCGCTCGGCACGGCCATCCCGCACGGCGTGCCCAGCGCCTTCCTCGACCCGGTGCCTGACCCGGTCGGCGACCTCGTCGCCCGCTACGCCCGGTCGCACGCGCCGTTCACGGCGTCGGAGGCGGCGACCCGGTACGGCCTTGGCATCGCGGTCGTCACGGATGCCCTCCGCCGGCTCGCCGCCGACCGCCGTGTCATCGACGGCGAGTTCCGGCCCGGCGCCGCGGGCACCGAGTGGGTCGACGCCGAGGTGCTGCGGCGCCTGCGCGCCCGCAGCCTCGCCGTGCTGCGCAAGGAGATCGAGCCGGTCAGCCACGGCGCGCTCGGACGCTTTCTGCCGGTGTGGCAGAACGTCGGCTCCGCCGGAGCCGGAGGGTCAGCAGCGCGGCCGGGCCTGCAGGGCCCCGGGCTCACCGGAGCAGACGGCGTGCTGCAGGCGATCGAGCAGCTGCAGGGCGTCGCCCTGCCCGCCTCGGCGTGGGAGACCCTGGTGCTGCCGAGCCGCGTGCGCGACTACTCCCCCGCGTGGCTCGACGAGCTGTGCGCGAGCGGCGAGGTCGTCTGGGCCGGGGCCGGCGCACTGCCGGGCAGCGACGGCTGGGTGAGCCTGCACCTCGCGGCGACGGCACCGCTGAGCCTCGCCGAGCCCGATGGGGTCGAGCTCTCGCCGCGCCAGCAGACGATCGTGGCGGCGCTCGCGGGCGGGGGCGGGTTCTTCTTCCGGCAGCTCGCGACGGCGGTTGCCGCGACCGCGGAGGACGGGCCGGTCGACGACGCGGCCCTCGTCGACGACCTCTGGCAGCTGGTGTGGGCGGGGC
>JAIXXG010000071.1 GCA_027490915.1 Microbacteriaceae bacterium | reverse complement strand
GAAGACCTGCTGACGCGCGACGTGCGCCTCGAGCGCGCCGGCGACATCGACTACCTGCGCTCGAACTTCGTGCACGGCATCAAGCGCATGCCGGTGCGCGTGGTCTGAGCCGCGGTCCCGCCCACGCGCCGCGACCTGCCGAGGCGCCTGCGTGCGCCGAGCACCGTCGATCGGTCACTCGTTGCGATGTCGCCGTCACGCAACGCCAACGAGTGACCGATCGACGCTCTCGGCGACGCTCAGGCGCGGGGGAGGAGCGCCGCGACGTCGGTGAGGAAGGCGTCAACGAGCGCGAACGTGCGCGCACGGGCCGCCGCGGCGGTCGCGACCGTCTGCGCGAGCATGACGTCCGGGTCTTGCCCGTCGTCGCGCACCTTGGATGCTCCGCCCCAGTCGAGCCACCCCTGCAGTCCTGCGGCATCGAGCTCGGGGTGAAACTGCACGGCCAGCGCGCGCTCCACGACGAAGGCCTGCGAGGCCGACGGCGTGCGCGCGATCTCGACGGCCCCGGGCGGCACGACCCAGCGGTCGTAGTGGAACTGGAACCACGGCCCTTCACCGACGAGGGCGGGGTCGTCGCTCCACACCGAGGTCCAGCCGATCTCACCGCGGGGGGCGGGCGCCACCGAGCCGCCCAGGGCGCGGGCGAGCAGCTGGCCGCCGAAGCAGATGCCCAGCACGGGCATCCCGCTGCGAACGGCGTCGCCCAGCCACGTGATCTCGGGCAGCAGCCAGCGGCCGATGCACGCGTCGTCCCACGCGCCCCAGGGGGCGCCGAGCGGGATCAGCACGTCGTAGTCGGCTGCGGCCGGAAACGACGTCGCGATGTTGGGCGAGGCGAACGACTCCTCGGGCACGACCAGGTGCGCGTCGATGTCGAAGCCGTGATGCGCGAAGCGCTCGCCGACCGGGCCCAGCGGGCTCACGTGATCGTGCTGGATGAACAGAGCGCGCATCAGACCTCCCCATCGAGTCGATGGGTAGTCTACTATCTCGTTTGAGTCCGAACGATTTTCGTTCGAGCCGCCTGCGGGCCATCCGCGCCAACACCAGTGCCACGAAGGAGTCGCACATGAGCCACAGCCTGTCCGCCCTGCAGAGCGAGCTGCTCTCGGCCAAGATCGACGTGCTGCGCGTCATCTACGCCGACATCATCGGCACCGTGCGGTCGAAAGACCTGCTGGTGAGCGAGCTCGACAAGATCAGCCACGGCGGCCCGGCCTTCTGCCAGGGCGTGTGGGTGACGACGACGCAGGGCGGCGTGCTCGATGGGGCAGACGTGCTCAGCAACGGGCTGGAGGACTTCATCAGCCAGATCGTTCCGGGCAGCTGGCGCGCGCTGCCCTGGGAGCCCGGCGTGGCCTTCGTCGTCGCCGGCGCGAACAACCCCGACGGCACCCCGAGTCCGCTCTCGCCGCGCGTGCTGCTCGAGCGCATCGTCGGCGAGTACGCGAAGCTCGGCTACACCCCGCTCGTCGGCCCCGAGCTCGAGTTCTACATCGCCGACCGCAACCCCGAGGGCGGCTTCTCGCGGGCGCTCACGCAGCCCGGCCGCGTCTACACGACGGGCGCGACGGTCGATCCCAAGGGCACCTTCCTGCACCTGCTGCGCATGCTCGACCAGTTGCGCATCGGCGTCTTCGCCGGCAACCACGAGTTCAGCCCCAGCCAGTACGAGATCAACATCTGGCACGGCGAGGCGCTCGACGCCTGCGACCGCGCGTTCATGCTCAAGGCGGGCGTGAAAGATGTCATCGCGCGCGTCGGCCAGGCGGCGACCTTCGCCGGCAAGCCGTGGAGCGACGAGGGCGGCAGCGGCTTCCACCTGCACATGTCGCTCATCGATGCGAAGGGCGAGAACCTCATGCACGAGGGCGACCAGCTCAGCGCCCTCGCGCAGCACATGATCGCGGGCATCGTCGAGCACGCCGCGGCGCTCACCGCGTTCTGCAACCCCACGATCAACGCCTTCAAGCGCCTCGGCCCCGACACCCTCGCGCCGTACCGCGCCAACTGGGGCTACGACAACCGCAGCGCGATGCTGCGCGTTCCGCCCGAGCGCGGGGGCGGCACCCGCCTCGAGATGCGCCTCGGCGACGGCGCGGCCAACGCCTACCTGATGACCGCCGCCCTGCTCGCGGCCGGCCTCGACGGCATCCGCCGCGAGCTCGCCGCGCCGCCCGCCGCCGTCGGCTACAGCTACGAGGACGAGTCGCAGGCGGTGCTTCCCATGAGCCTCGGCGAGGCCCTGGATGCTCTCCGCGCCGACAGCGCCCTCATCGAGCTGCTCGGCGGCGACCTCGTCAACGTCTTCGAAGTCATGAAGCGCGACGAGATCGAGCGCTACACCGAAGAGGTGCCCGACCCGACGACCCGCGACGTCACGCCGTGGGAGGTGCGGGAGTACTTCTTGGATCTGTAACGGGCACGTGCTCGGAGCAACGACGGAGACGGGGGTGTTCCACACCCCCGTCTCCTGTTCTCTCGGCTGTTGCACACGCCGTCTCCGTCGTTGCTCCGACCCGGAGGGCCGGGTCGTCGCTGTGACGGCCGTGGGCTAGACGGCCGGGTTCGACCGATCCGCGACGAGCTTTCCACCGTTGAACGTCACGCCGACCTCGCGGTAGTAGGCCGCGATCTTCTCCTTGACGGGCAGGATCGACGCGAGCTCGTCCCAGGGCGAGTCGTGCAGCTCGAGCTCGAAGTCGCCGACCCAGGTGGCGCCGATCTCGGCGTCGACGCCGCCCATGGTGATGAGCTGGTCGAGGCTGTTGCCGGCGCCGGGGGTGATGGAGGGCATCCACCGCGAATGCAGCATCGCGTGGCCGTTGACGAAGCCGTTCGTCTCGCTCGGCTCGCGCAGGGTCACGACGAGTGAGGCGAGGCGGTGGTCGTAGGCGGCGAGCGACGCGCCCAGCTTCGCGCCGGGAGCCAGGCGAGGCGCGGCGCGGCCCACGTTCATGACGCGGGTGACGGCCATCGATCCGAGCTTCTTGGGGTAGCCCTGGAACCAGCCGCGGGCGATCGCGAAGTCTTTCGTCACCCAGATGGCCACGCATCGCGAGTAGGTCACGCCCTCGTGCTTGACGCGCACGACGGCGAAGGTCTCGAGGTACTGCGAGCGCTGCGGGTCGAGCAGCTCGGCGCCGGAGGCTGAGCATGACTGCCAGTCGGCCCAGATGAGCGCGACGGCGCCGGGGTCGTCGTCGGCGAGCTCGAGGCCCTCGGGCAGCAGGGCGGCGACGTTGGCCGGGTCGGTGCGGTACTCGGCGGTGAGCAGGGTGCCCGAGTAGTACCAGGGCATGTCGGGCACGATCGCGCTCGCGCCGCTGGGGGTCTTCGGGGCGAGGAATCCGGTGAGGTCAGCCATGCGGGCCACGTTACCGAATCATTCGTGAACAAACGATAGGCAGTTTCGGATGCTCGCCGAACGCTCGCCGCCCCCGCGCCGCGCTTGACGCGCGGGGCGGTCTGCACCACTCTTGTGCCAGGTCGTTTCGACACGAACGATCCACCCCAACTCAATGAGGAGTTCCGGACCCATGACTGACACCCCCCAATCGACCCTGAAATCGGGTCGGCTCGGCGTCTTCGGCATCGTGTTCTTCGTCGTCGCCGCGTCGGCACCGCTCATCGGCATCACCGGTGCCGTGCCCGTGGCGATGCTGCTCGGCAACGGCGCGGCCGTTCCGGGCGCGTACCTCGCGGTCGGCATCACCCTGCTGATCTTCTCGGTCGGCTACGCGACGATGAGCCGCAGCATGACCAACTCGGGCGCGTTCTTCGCCTACGTCGGCAAGGGCCTCGGCGTCAACGCCGGTGTCGCTGCCGCGTTCGCCGCGCTCGTGGCCTACGTGACCATCCAGCTGGCCATCTACGGCTTCTTCGGCGTGGTCATGTCGGGCTTCGCGGCCGGGCTCGGCCTCGAGCTGCCGTGGTACGTGTGGTCGCTGCTCGTCTGGGCGATCGTCACGGGCCTCTCGCTGCTCAGCGTCGACGTCGGGGCCAAGGTGCTCGGTGTCATGCTCGTGCTCGAGGTGCTCGTGCTCGTCATCGCCGCGATCGCGATGCTCGCCAACGGCGGCCCCGAGGGCTGGAACCTCGCCGCTTCGTTCAGCCCCACCGAGATCTTCGCGGGCGGCTTCGCGGGCACGGCCGGCATCGCCCTGGCCTTCGCCTTCGCGAGCTTCATCGGCTTCGAGGCCACCGCGATCTACGGCGAGGAGGCGAAAGACCCCAAGCGCACCGTTCCGATCGCGACCTACGTCTCGATCGGTGTGATCAGCGTGCTGTTCGCCCTCGTCTCGTTCGCGATGGTCACCGGCATGGGCGCCTCGCAGGTGGCCGACAAGGTCATCGAGCTGTCGGGCGGCCTGGCCGACCCCGCGGGCGTGCTCTTCGGCCTCACCGAGCAGTACGTCGGATCGTGGCTGACCTTCGCCATGGGCATCCTCGTGCTCACGAGCCTGTTCGCGGGCCTGCTCGCCTTCCAGAACGCCGCGTCGCGCTACTTCTTCGCGCTCGGGCGCGGCGGGGTGCTGCCGGCCTCGGTCGCGAAGGTCAACAAGGCGGGTGCCCCGCAGACCGGCGTGATCATCACCTCGGCTCTCGCGGCGCTGGTCATGATCATCTTCGCGGTCGCGGGCCTCGACCCGTTCGCCAACCTGTTCTCGTGGATGAGCGCGGTCACGGTCATCGCGATCGTGCTCGTCGAGATCCTCGTGAGCGTCGCGGTCATCCGCTACTTCATGAAGAACGAGGGCGGCAACGTCTGGACGACGAAGATCGCCCCCGCGCTGTCGATCGTGCTGCTCGGCCTGGGCCTCTATCTGCTCATGTCGCGCTTCAACCTGCTGGCGGGCACGGTGCCCGACGGTGTCGACCCGTCGCTGCCCGAGAGCGCCTGGGCGCTCAACGGCCTCGGCTGGTTCCTGGTGCTGCTGCCGTTCATCGCACTCGTGGTGGGCTACGTGGTGGCGCTCATCAACAAGAAGGAGAACGAGCAGCTGGTCAAGGACTTCGCGTCCTGATCCGCTGAGCGTGCAGCACCCCGCGGGGGCGATCGCCGAGGCGGTCGCCCCCGCACCCCCGAGAGGCGGGGCGAGAGAGACGGAGAACCCCATGCGCGACGACGACTTCGACCTCGATGTCACCGAGCACGCGGATGCTCACCTCGAGCAGCTCGTCGCCGCACTCGACCGCCCGACCCTCGAGGCGTCGATCGCCGCCCTGCCGCACGACCTGGTGGCGCCCGCCACCGGCGTGCTGCTGCAGGGCCGCACCTACAGCGACGTCAGTCAAGAGCTGGGCGTGCGCCAGTCGGAGCTCGTCCGCGCACTGCAGCGCGCCCGCACCATCATCGCCCGCGCCCACGGCGCCGCCTAGTCAGCCGGTGCGGGCCGCCGCCCGCTCTGCGTAGCGGCTCAGGCGGCCGAACCGGGGCCGCGCGGCACCCCGCGCTCGAGTAGGTCATCGACCTCGGCCATGCCGACCGCGGCCGCCGGCTCGCTCGCGAGCGGGTGCACGAGGTCACCGCTGACGCGGTCGAGCAGGGCGTGCAGCATCCCGACCGCATCGTCGACGATCTCGGTCGAGCGGCGGTCGGCGCCGTGCAGCAGCCAGCGGGCCAGCTCGAGCTCGGCGGCGAAGGTCGCCCGGCGCGCGATGTCGCGGTCGTGCACCCCGCGCGCCTGGTGGTAGGCGTCGAAGGCGATCTCGGGCAGCTCGGGGTCGTCGGCGCCGAGCAGCCAGAACAGGTCGCGGGCGGGGTCGCCGACGTGCAGGCGCGCCCAGCCGAGCAGGCCCGTCACCGAGTCGCCGACAGCGAGGAACGATGAGGCGCCCAGCGAGCCGTTGACGACGGTCGGGGTGAACTGCCACAGGCCGCTGTCGTCGGCCGCGCGCTCCCAGCGCTGCAGCAGAGCCGCCGGAACGAGCCCCGTCGCCGCCGCGCGGTCGAGCGTGGTGACGGCCTCGCGCATCACATCGATGGCGCGCAGCTGCGGCAGCCCGACGTCGGCGACGACGCTCGTCGGCAGCGCGTGGATCGCCGCCACCGCGCGGCCCACCGACGCGGCGAGGCCCGGCGTCATGGCGGCGAGGCGCAGGGGAGTGCCATCGACGAACTCCGAGACGATCGCGCGCGTGCCGTCGATGGGCGTCTGGCCGAGCATCCGGGGCACCCCGAACGGAAGGCGGGCGCGCACACCGTCGCTCAGCGCGCGGATCGCCACGAGATCGGCCGACTGCTCGCTCTCGGCGGCGGGGGTGCGCGGAACCCGGATCACGAGCGTGCGGCCGTCGCGCGCCCCGAGCAGGGCCGAGTCGACCTCGCCGCCCGTTCCGCCCAGCGGCGCCGCGCTGGCGACGTCGAGCCCCGGCACGGCCGCCGTGGCGAGCGCGGCTAGAGTGAGGGGCGAGCGGCGGGCCATGCTCTCAGGGTAGGTCGCTACCGTGCGCTTCGGGCTCGCGCCACGCGATGGCGGCGAGACCACCCAAGCCGCCCGGCGAGCACGTGCCCGGCCGCGGCCGAGCCACCGCCCTGCACACCCACCGCCTGCACACCCCACCGCGCCGAGAGGGTCGACGATGCATCGTTCGCTGACCGCGACCCTGCCGCTCTCGCGCTACCGCATCGATCGCGACGACACCCGGCGCGCCCGCCCGTCGCTGTTCGATGAGTTCGCGGCCGATCCGGCGGCCCGCATCATCGCGGTCTGGCGGGGCGAGGTGCTTCTCGCCGAGGGGGATGCGGCCACGGCCCCCCGGCTCGCCCTGCTGCCGTGGGATGCCGCCCCCGCCGACGCCCTGCGGGTCTATCTCGGGCGAACGCTCGACGCCGAGGCCGACGCGCCCGCCGGAACGCCCGTCACGGCCGTCATGCTCGACGACGCGAGCGGGCCGGCCCTCGAGCCCGATGTCACGCGCTGGGCCTCCCCGCGCACGCTCGGCCACCGCCTCGGGGATCGGGATGCGGGCCTCGCGATCGAGGCGCTCGGCATGGCCAACTGGCACGCGACCCACCAGTTCTCGCCGCGCACCGGCAACCCCACGGTCTCGACCAAGGCGGGCTGGGTGCGGGTCGACGTCGAGACCGGCGCCGAGATCTTCCCGCGCACCGACGCCGCGATCATCGTCGGCGTCACCGATGCCGACGACCGGCTCGTGCTGGGCAGCAACGCGCTGTGGGAGTCGAACCGCTTCTCGCTGCTCGCGGGCTTCGTCGAGCCCGGCGAGTCGCTCGAGGCGGCGGTGGTGCGCGAGGTGCACGAGGAGGCCGGGCTGCGCGTCATCGAGCCGGTGTACCTCGGGTCGCAGCCGTGGCCGTTCCCCGCATCCCTCATGCTCGGCTTTCGCGCGCGCCTCGACCCGCAGCACGCGAACGAGCTGCGGCCCGACGGCTCCGAGATCCTCGACCTGCGCTGGTTCAGCCGCGACGAGCTGGCGGCGAGCCTCGGCGAGATCCTGCTGCCGGGCCGCACCTCGATCGCCCGCGCCATCATCGAGGACTGGTTCGGCGGGCCGCTGGACGCGCCGTGAGCGAGTCCGCCCCTTCCGCCCCGGCGGCCGACCGCCTGCTCGCCGCCCTCGACGACGAGCAGCGGCAGGTGGCTGAGGCCCTGCTCGGCCCGGTCTGCGTGCTCGCGGGTGCCGGCACCGGCAAGACGCGCGCGATCACGCACCGCATCGCCTACGGGGTCGCGACCGGCGCCTACGACCCGCGCCGCGTCATGGCGCTGACCTTCACGACGCGCGCCGCCGGCGAGCTGCTCGGCCGGCTGCGCGCCCTGGGCGCCGAGGGCGTCGCGGCGCGCACCTTCCACTCGGCCGCGCTGCGTCAGCTGCACTACTTCTGGCCGACCGTGGTCGGCGGAACCCCGCCGCGCGTGCTCGACAGCAAGGGCGCCCTGCTCGGCCAGGCCTCGTCGTCGCTCAAGCTCGGCCTCGACACCGCGGCGCTGCGGGATGCCGCCGCCGAGATCGAGTGGCGCAAGGTCTCGCGGCTCTCGATCGACGCCTACGCCCGGCAGGCCGCGAGCCGCCCGCTGCCGGGCCGCCTGACGGTGGATGCCATGGCGAGCCTGCAGCAGGAGTACGAGCGGCTGAAGGACGAGCGGCGCCAGATCGACTTCGAGGACGTGCTGCTCGCGACGGCCGGCATGATCGAGGCCGAGCCGCGCGTGGCGGAGGAGGTGCGGGCGCAGTACCGCTTCTTCGTCGTCGACGAGTATCAAGACGTCTCGCCGCTGCAGCACGATCTGCTGACGCTGTGGCTCGGCGGGCGGCGCGAGCTGTGCGTGGTGGGCGACGCCTCGCAGACGATCTACTCGTTCGCCGGGGCCACGAGCGACTACCTCGTGCGGTTCGGCACCGAGTACCCGGATGCCCGCATCGTGCGCCTCGACACCAACTACCGCTCGTCGACGCCGGTCGTGCAGCTCGCGAACCGGCTCATGCGCGGTCGACCGGGCGCCTTGACGCTGCGCGCGGCGGGCGACGAGGGCGCCCGCGGTGCCGAGCCGACCGTCACGCGCTTCTCCGACGACGCGGCCGAGGCCGCCGCGGTGGCCGAGTCGATCGCCCGCCGCATCGCGGCCGGCACCCCGCCCGAGTCGATCGCTGTGCTGTACCGCATCAACACGCAGTCCATCGCCCTCGAGGCGGCACTCGCCCGGCAGGGCGTGCCGGTGCAGTCGCGCGCCGACAGCCGCTACTTCGATCAGCCGGAGGTGCGGCAGGCGATCCTGCTGCTGCGCGGCGCGTCGATCGCGATCACCGACGAGCCCCTCTTCAAGAGCGTCAGCGATGTGCTGCGCGGGCTCGGCTGGCAGCAGGACCCGCCCGCGGGCGGCGGCGCCGAGCGTGCCCGGTGGGAGTCGCTCACCGCCCTGCTGACGCTCGCCGAGGAGGCGCCCGCGGGCACGACCCTGCCCGTGTTCGTGCGCGAGCTGCTGCGGCGCCAGGAGCAGCAGCACGCCCCCACCCGCTCGGCGGTGACCCTCTCGACCATCCACGCCGCGAAGGGTCTGGAGTGGGACGTCGTGCACCTGGTGGGCCTCGCCGAGGGGCTGCTGCCGATCGTGTTCGCCCAGGGGCTCGAGGCGATCGATGAGGAGCGCCGCCTGCTCTATGTCGGCATCACGCGCGCGCGGCGAGAGCTCGCGCTGTCGTGGGCCGAGCGGCCGTCGGCGGCGCGGGCCGAGCGGGCTCCGAGTCGGTTTCTCGACGAGCTGCGGGCTCCGCGCGAGGGCTGAACCCGCGGCAGGTGCAGTCGACGTCGCGCTGCCACGCCTGGGCGGTGCGGGTCGCCGTCTCGGCGTCGAGGCGCACGCTCGTCGCGGTCGAGCGCGAGCGCAGCATCCCGCGGGCGATGAGAGCGGCCTCGAGGGCGAGGGTCGGCGTCTCGGCGGCGGCCGGAGCGCCCCACAGCTGCGCGGCGATCGCCGCGCGCGCGGGGTCGTGGCGGGCGCGCTGCCGTTCGACGCAGACGAGGCACGGGCTCGCGCCGGGCAGCACGAGCGGGCCGACCGTCACGGCGACCTCGCTGAAGACGATGGGCAGGTGCGGCACGTCGCGCCGCAGCCAGCGAGCGTGCTCGTGCGGGTCGACGACGTGCGTGCTGACCAGCACGGCGGCCGCCCGGCGCGGGCGCGGCAGGTCGGCTGCGGGGGTGAGGAGGGCGATCGGATGCCCTGCCTCGGCCAGCACCGCCGCGACCCGCTCGGCGCCGACCCCGCGGCCCACGACGGCCAGGGGCTGCGCGGCGGCCCCGGTGAGCTCGCCAGCGCCGATGCTCGCGCCCGTGTCGTCGGAACGCAGCGCCCCCTCCAGCCCGGTCAGCAGCGCGTCGACCTGCGTGCTCCGCACGCCGAGGTGCTCGGCGAGCTGGAGCAGCCGCTCACGCGTCACGCCCACCGCGAGCGACTCGACCAGGCGCAGCCGTGCGTCATCGACGTCGGCGAGCACGGCGAGCACGGGGTCGGCCCCGACCTGCAGGGTGGACGGGTCGCGCCACAGCAGAGGGCGACGGGGGTCGAGGCGCAGCACGGGGAAGTCGGTCGTCATGCCGCACATGATGGGCGGGGTCGCGCTGCGGCGTGCGAGCGATCCACACCCCGACGGGGATGCTCGCCGTCAGGCGGTCGGCTTGCCCGAGCCCTCCGGCTCGTCGGGCGTCTCGCCCGGCCCGCGCTCGATCGGCCGGTCGCCCGACTCATCGGCGAGCAGCGCGCTGAGCGCCTCGTCGAGCGCGTCGGGAGCCGCCGCGCCGCCGCCGGTGATCGCGGCGAGCACGCGCGCGGGGTCGTCGATGTCGTCGGCGGTCGGCAGCAGGTCGGGGTGCGCCCAGAGGCTGTCGCGGGCGTCGGCGCCGGCCTCGTCGGTGATGCGCTGCCAGAACGCGGCAGCCTCGCGCAGGCGCCGCGGCCGCAGCTCGAGCCCGACCAGCGTGGCGAACGCGCTCTCGGCGGGGCCGCCCGAGGCGCGCCGGCGGCGCACGGTCTCGGCGACCGCGTCGGCCTTCGGCAGTCGGGCCGTCGCCCGGGCCGTGACGACATCGACCCAGCCCTCGATGAGGGCCAGGGTCGTCTCGAGGCGCGCGAGCGCCGCCACCTGCGACTCGGTCTTCGGCGGGATGAGCGCGCCGCTCGTGAGGGCCTCGCGCAGGCTCTCGGGGTTGGCGGGGTCGAACTCGGCGGCGAGCGACTCGATGCGCGCGGTGTCGATGGTGATGCCGCGCGCGTAGTCGGTGATGGCGCTGATGAGGTGCTGCCGCAGCCAGCGGGCGTGCCGGAAGAGCCGGGCGTGCGCGAGCTCGCGCACGGCGAGATAGAGCTGCACCTGGTCGGCGGCGATGTCGAGCCCGGCGCCGAACGCGGCGAGGTTCTGCGGCAGCAGAGCGGCCTGCACGTCGGTGTCGTCGCGGCCCGGCAGCAGCGGGATTCCGATGTCGCCGCCCGACACGACCTCGGCCGAGAGCTGGCCGACGATGTGCCCGAGCTGCAGGGCGAACAGGGTGCCGCCGAGCGACCGCATCAGCTGGCCGGCGTTGGCGATCATCCCCTTCAGCTCCTCCGGCACCTGCTGATCGAGCGCGGAGGTGAGCGAATCGGCGATCGAGGTGGCGACCGGCTCGGCGAGCTCGGTCCAGACCGGCAGCGTGAGCCGCGCCCAGTCCGCCCGCGTGATGAGAGTCGGCTCGGCCGTCAGTTGCGTGATGCTCGTGGCCTCGTCGAGCCAGAGGGCGGCGACGTTGAGCGCCTGCCGCAGCTGGTCGAGTTCGTCGGCGCTCGCGCGGATCGAGCCCTGGGCGGCGATGCGCCCGGCCTCGTCGCGGGCCAGTTGCCAGTCGATGCCGTCGCCGCTCGCGTTCATCGCGCGCTGCAGCTGCCCCATGAGGCGCGCGACCATCAGCGGGTCGGTCGGCAGCCCGGCGGCGCCCGCCAGCTTTGAGGGGTCGAGGTCGCCCTGCCCCGACAGGAAGCGGCGCAGCAGCTCGCGGAACTCGTCCTCCGGCCCGCCTAGGGGATCCTCAGCCATGATTCCTACGCTAGTGCGCACGCCTCGGCGACCGATGGGTTTTCGCCTAGGCTGACCCCCGCGGCTCTGCGCCGTGGGCGAACACCCGCCCGAGGCCCTCCGCGGCCCCGCAGAGCCCCCGAGAGGAGCCCGGTGAGCCTGTTCACCGTCGATGCCCGTGGCGACGCGGTCGACCCGCACGACGACCCCATCGTCGTCGACGCGCGCCAGCGCGGGCGCCGGGTCGGCTGGCTGCTGCTGTCGTTGACGCTCTTCGGCGTCTTCGGCCTCGCCGTGCTGCCCTCGCCCTACGTGATCGAGCGGCCCGGGCCCGTCATCGACACCCTCGGCTCGGTCACCGTCGGCGATGAGGAGGTGCCGCTCATCGAGATCCCGACCGAGCCCACCTACGACACCGCGGGCACGCTGAGCCTCACGACCGTGACCATCTACGGCAACCGCGAGCAGCCGCCGTCGTGGTTCGAGGTCATCCGCGCCTGGCTCGACCCCAGCCAGGCCGTCGTGCCGATCGACGCGGTGTTCCCGCCCGGCGTGAGCACGGAGGACCGCCGCGAGCAGAGCCGCATCGACATGGAGAACTCGCAGCAGGAGGCCATCGCCGCCGCGCTGCGCACGCTCGGCGAGCCCTACGAGAGCCAGCTGCGCGTCGTCGAGACCCTCGAGGGCAGCCCGGCCGAGGGGGTCGTGCGCGGCGACGACATCATCCTCGAGGTCAATGACGAGCCGGTTCGGGATGTCACGGCGCTGCGCGCCGCGATCGCCGACAACGGCACGGCCGAGCCCGCGACGCTCACCCTCCTGCGCAACGGCTCGGAGCGCACCATCGAGGTCACCCCCCAGCTCAGCGACGCCGAGCCGCGCGTTCCCGTCATCGGCGTGCTCATCGCGGGCGAGTACGTCTTCCCATTCGAGGTGACCATCGAGCTCGAGAACGTGGGCGGTCCGAGCGCGGGCATGATGTTCGCGCTCGGCATCATCGACACCCTCACGCCGGACTCGCTCGCGGGCGGGGCCGAGGTGGCGGGCACGGGCACCATCGCGGCAGACGGAACCGTCGGGCCGATCGGCGGGATCGTGCAGAAGATGCACGGCGCGGTGGGCGCGGGTGCCGACTGGTTCCTGGCTCCGCTGGCGAACTGCGGGGAGGTCGCGGGGAGCATCCCGAGCGGTCTCGAGGTGTTCGCGGTCGGCACGCTCGATGAGGCGATCGGGGTGCTCGAGGCGATCGCCGACGGTGACGACCTCGAGGAGCTTCCGCGCTGCGAGGGCTGACCTCCACGTGCCCTCCCGGCCGGTCGGGTTCGGCGAGCGCGGAGGGCGAACGCTGAGGGCGAACAGGGCCCTCGGTCGAGGGTGCTTCCAAGACTCGGGCCGATAGTCTGAGCGGGTTCGCCCGCCGACTCTGGGAGCCCCTCGTGACGACCGCCGCAGCGCCGCCCGCCAATCGTTCCCGTTCGACCCTCGCGATCTCCGCCGCCATCCTCGGTGTGCTGGTCGTGCTGTTCTTCGTCTTCGCGAACGTCTACACCGATGTGCTCTGGTACGAGCAGCTCGGGTTCCTCACCGTGCTGACCACGCAGTGGATCGCGACGGGCGGCATGTTCCTCGTCGGCTTCCTCGCGATGTTCCTGCCGGTCTGGGCGAGCCTGCAGATCGCCTACCGCTCGCGGCCGGTCTACGCGAAGCTCAACTCGCAGCTCGACCGCTACCAGGAGGTCGTCGAGCCGCTGCGCAAGGTCGCGATGCTCGGCATCCCCGCCGTGCTCGGCCTCTTCGCGGGCGTGACCGCCGCCGGCCAGTGGCAGCTCGTGCTGCAGTGGTGGAACCGCACGTCTTTCGGCCAGACCGACCCGCAGTTCGGTCTCGACATCTCGTTCTTCGTCTACGAACTGCCGTTCTGGCGCGGCGTGGTCGCCTTCGCCTCGGCCGTCGTGCTGCTCGCCGGGCTCGCCGCGCTCGCCACGAGCTACCTCTATGGCGCACTGCGCATCAACGGCCGCGAGATCCGCATCTCGCGCACGGCGCGCATCCAGCTCGCCATCACCGCGGCGCTCTACGCCGCGCTGCAGGGCGTCAGCATCTGGCTCGACCAGTACGCCACGGTCGTGCAGCCGAGCGACGGCTTCCTCGCCATCGGCGCCGGTTTCACCGAGGTCAACGCGACCATCCCGGGCCGGGCGATCCTCGCCGGCATCGCGATGCTCGTCGCGGTGCTGTTCCTCATCACCGCGGTCATCGGCCGCTGGCGGCTGCCGATCGTCGGCACCGCCCTGCTCGTCATCAGCGGGCTGCTCATCGGCAGCGTCTACCCGTGGATCGTGCAGCGCTTCCAGGTCGAACCGAGCGCCCGCACCGTCGAGGCGCCGTACATCGAGCGCAACATCGAGGCCACCCGCGACGCGTACAACGTCTCGGGCATCGAGGAGATCTCGTACGACGCGGTCACCGACGCCGAGCAGGGCGCACTGCGGGAGGACGCGGAGACGACGGCGAACATCCGCATCATCGACCCCGCTCTGGTGTCGGACGCGTTCGCGCAGCTCGAGCAGTTCCGTCAGTACTACCAGTTCCCCGAGTTCCTCGACGTGGGGCGCTACGAGATCGACGGCCGCACGCAAGACACCGTGATCTCGGTGCGCGAGCTGAACCCCGACGGGCAGACCTCGCAGAACTGGTACAACAACACGATCGTCTTCACGCACGGCTACGGCGTGGTGGCGGCCTACGGCAACCAGCGCACCGACGACGGCCGCCCGCTGTTCCTCGAGGGCGGCATCCCGGCCGACGGCTCGCTCACCGGCGAGCTCGGCGAGTACCAGCCGCGCATCTACTTCGGCGAGTTCTCGCCCGCATACTCGATCGTCGGCGGCGGCGAGAACCTCGAGCTCGACTTCCCCTCGGAGGGCAGCGGCGAGCAGGAGGGCAACGCCACCTACACCTTCACCGGTGACGGCGGCCCGGCGCTCGACAACGTGTTCAAGCGCCTGCTCTACGCGATGAAGTTCCAGTCGGAGCAGATCTTCCTGTCGGAGGCGGTGACCGACGAGTCGCAGATCCTCTACGACCGCCACCCGCTCGACCGCGTGCAGAAGGCCGCGCCGTACCTCACGCTCGACTCCGACCCGTACCCGGCGATCGTCGACGGGCGTGTGGTCTGGGTGGTCGACGGCTACACGACCACGGCGAACTACCCGTACTCGACGACGGTGGCGCTCAGTCAGGCCATCGCCGACACGTACACGCCGGCTCCGGCCTTCCCGCTCGACCAGATCAACTACATCCGCAACTCGGTGAAGGCCACGGTCGACGCCTACGACGGCAGCGTGACGCTGTACGCGTGGGACACGGAGGACCCGATCCTGCAGACGTGGCAGAACATCTTCCCGACCACGCTCGAGCCGGCGTCGGAGATGAGCGAGCAGCTGCTGTCGCACGTGCGCTATCCGGCCGACCTGTTCAAGGTGCAACGCAACATCCTCGGCGCGTACCACGTGACCGACCCGGGCTCGTTCTTCTCGACCGACGACGAGTGGCGCACGCCCAATGACCCGACGTCGCCCGCCGCGGCACCGACCCTGCAGCCGCCGTACTACCTGACGATGCAGGTTCCGGGGGCTGACGAGCCGGGCTTCACGCTGTACTCGACCTTCATTCCGCGCACCGCGAGCGAGAACGAGCGCAACGTGCTCACCGGTTACCTCGCGGCGAATGCGGATGCGGGGGAGGACTACGGCAAGCTCACCCTGCTGACGCTCCCGTCGCAGACGATCCCCGGCCCCGGCCAGGTGCAGAACCAGTTCAACTCCGACACCGAGGTGGCCAACCAGCTCGCGCTGCTGCAGCGCGGCGAGACCGAGGTGCTGCAGGGCAACCTGCTGACCCTCCCGGTCGGCGGCGGCTTCCTCTACGTGCAGCCGGTCTACGTGCGGTCGACGGGTGAGACGAGCTTCCCGCTGCTGCGCAAGGTGCTCGTCGCCTTCGGTGACTCGATCGCGTTCGAAGACACCCTCGACGAGGCCCTCGACGCCCTCTTCGGCGGCGACTCGGGCGCCGACGCGGGCGACGGCGACGTCGACCCGACCGATCCCACCGACCCGACGGAGCCGACCGACCCCACCGAGCCGACCGACCCGACCGAGCCGGGTGTCGAGATCTCGGCCGAGCTGGCGGCGGCGCTGCAGGATGCCCGCCAGGCCCTGCTCGACCGCGAGGCGGCGTACGCCGAGAACGACCTGGTGCGCGCGGCCGAGGCCGACGAGCGCCTGCAGGCGGCTCTCGAGCGCGCCCTCGCTCTGAGCGAGTAAGTGGGCAGAGCGGCTGGTGGCACGCACCGATGAGCCCGAGTGGGCCCGGCTGAACCGGGCCCACTGGGACGCGGTCGTGCCCGTGCACGTCGCGAGCGAGTTCTACGACCTCTCGCCGCTGCGCGCGGGGGAGGGGCGGCTCTACCCGATCGAGGAGGCCGAGCTGCCGCGCATCGCGCCCGACGGGTGGGCAGGCCTGCGCGTGCTGCACCTGCAGTGCCACTTCGGTGCCGACACGCTCGTGCTCGCCCAGCGCGGCGCCGAGGTCGTGGGTCTCGACTTCTCGATGCCCGCCGTGAAGCAGGCGCGCGCCCTCGCCGACGAGCTCGGGCTCGCCGACCGCAGCCGCTTCGTGTGCGCCGACGTGTACGACGCCCGCCACGCGCTGCCCGATCCGGAGGGCTTCGACGTCGTCTACACGACGTGGGGCACCATCGGCTGGCTGCCCGACATCGCCGAGTGGGCGCGCATCATCGCGTGGTTCCTGAAGCCCGGCGGGCGGCTGTACTTCGCCGACGGGCATCCTTCGGCGTTCGTGTTCGACGAGGTGCCCGAGGGCGCGCCCGCGGCCCTGCTCGACGGCGGCCCCGCGCTCTTCCCCGCCCCGCGCTTCTCGTACTTCGAGACCGCGCCGCTGCAGCTCGACGAGTCGGCCGACTACGCCGATCCGGATGCGGTGCTCGAGGTCTCGCGAACGATCGAGTTCATGCATCCGCTCGGGCAGACGCTGACCGCGCTCATCGAGGCGGGCCTGCGCCTCGACTTCGTGCACGAGCACGATGCCGTGCCGTGGCCGATGTTCACGGCGCTCGAGCCGCGCGGCGACGGGCTGTGGCAGTGGCCCGGCACCCGGTGGCTGCCGCTCGGCATGAGCCTCGGCGCGACGCGTCTCGGCTAGCCGCGTGCTCGGGTCATGACCGGCCCGCGGGGTAGACACTGGGTAGACAGATCGGTGTGTCCCCCGTTTAGGGAGGCCCCGGTCTGGGGCTGACCCGACCAACGCTCACCTGCCTAGAGTCGGGGGCGAAGGGGGGCTTGGAAGGAAGCCCAATGTCGGCACTCGCCGCCGCTGCACTGCACCTTGCTCGCCCATCGATGACGGAGTGGGCCGACGACGCGTCGGCGCAGCTGCACACTGCTCCGCAGCCCACTGACACCGCTGTTGCGGTCGCCGAGGGCCCCGACCCGCACCGCGTGCTGCTCATCGGCAGCGGCCCCGCGGCCGGACGGGGAACGACCTCGCACGACCTCGCGCTCACCGGTGCCCTCGCCCGTGCACTGCGCAGCGCGACCGCACGGGGTGCCGTCGTCGAGGCCGCCGTCGATTCGAGCATGACCGTCGCCTGCGTGGCGCCGGTGCTCGCCCGGCATGATCTGGCGCTCTACGACGCCGTGGTGGTGTGCATCGGTGACGTGGATGCTCTGCGGGGGCTGGGGGTCGAGAACTGGCGCGAGCGCTGGTCGGCGGCCCTCGCGCTCTGGCAGCGGCGCATGCCGCACCCGCGCCCCCTGCTGATCGTCGGGGTCGGAGGCATGGCGGATGAGTCCGGCGTCGGATCGGTGCACGGTTGGCTCGCCGAGCATCTCGCGGTGCGGTACAACGACGCCACCGAGCAGCTCGTCCGCGGTGTTCCCGGCGCCCAGACCACGCTTCTCCCGCGCACCGACCGCGTGGGCGGCCGGCCGACGGCCGAGGCCTACGCCCTGTGGGGTGCTCAGCTCGCCGCCGAGCTCTCGACGGCCCTGATTCGCGGCCGCGCCTCCGAGCCTGCTACCCTGAAGCTACGCCGCGGGGTGGAGCAGCTCGGTAGCTCGCTGGGCTCATAACCCAGAGGTCGCAGGTTCAAATCCTGTCCCCGCAACCAGTCGCCGGTCATCCGGTGGGCGAAGGCCCGGTCATTGCGACCGGGCCTTCGCCATTTTCCCCGCTGGTACGGCCCACCGGCGATGCCGTGCCCAGCTGGTATCGCACCGTGTTCGGAATGCGAATCGCGGGCGCGGCGGCCGGTTGCTGCGGCAGCCCCCGGGCAGCACCATGGAGGAGCCGGGTGCGGGGATTCGCCCCGGCGTGCGATCGCCCCCCTTCAGGTACGTGACAGCACGCCGCCCGGCACGGTCGGTGCCCCGAGCCATTCGGGTTGGCTCCGGGCACCGACCCCTTGTCTCGAGGAAGGCGTGCGCTCAGCTCGTGAGCGCCGGGATGATCGCGCCCGAGAACACCTGCCACGCGAGCGCCGTCTTGGCGACGAGGCTCAGGGTGATGTAGCTGCGCTCGCCCTGCAGGTAGCTCTTCCACTTGCCGACCTGCTTGTACTGCAGCCACTGGTTGATCGCGAACGTGTTGAAGAACACGAACAGCGAGATCACGATGCCGATGACGAAGCCGGGGGTCTCGACGTCGCTCTCGGTTCCGATGCGCAAGAAGTAGACGAGAATCACGAGCCAGGGCACGATACCGACCATCGAGCCGAAGATGAACGGCAGCAGACCGCCCGAGCCGGGCTGCTCGTACTTCTCCTGCAGCGCGCCGAACAGGATCATGGCGGCGTTGACCGCGAAGACCGCGAACAGGGCGCCGACGTCGGTCACGCCGTTGATGGCGAGGATCAGCCAGATCATGATCGACGAGCTGAGTGCGTACTCCGTCCAGCGGAAGTAGTTGCGGTTCTGCAGCAGGCCGTTCTTGTAGCGGCCGAAGAACCACGGGCTCGAGATGAGGAAGTGGAAGAAGGCGCTGAGCGCGAGGAAGGCGACGACGCCGACGCCGATGTTGACCTCGAACAGCACCACCCGCTCGGGCGGCAGCGGAACACCGGGAGGGCCCGCCAGGTAGTCGGCGGTGACCGCGAACAGCACCTGCGTGCTCAGCATCGTCAGGATCACCACGAAGCCGATGGCCTGCAGCAGGTGCAGGCTGCCCGCGACGATGTTGTAGACGCGCAACCGGTCGATCTGCTGCTCGGGGGTGTAGACCTTCTTCGCCATGACGTCACTCCTTCGTGCGTCGGATGCTCCCGACGGGTTGCGCCACGGTAGCACCCGCGCTGCCGCCGGCGGCAGGGCCTGCGCGCGTCAGGGCCTGCTCGCGGCAGGGCCTGCGCGCGTCAGCCGCGCGGGGGCTGCGCGCCGAGCCACTGCACGGCGGCGGCTCCGGCGGCGACGCCGCGCTCGACCGCGGCGTCGAGGCTCTCGCCGTCGGCGAGGGCCGCGGCCAGGGCGCCGGCGAAGGCGTCTCCGGCCCCGGTGGTGTCGACCACGGTCACGCGCGGTGCGGCGTGGTGCCCCGCATCCGTCTGATCGGCCCAGACGGCGCCGTCGCCGCCGAGGGTGATCACGACGCTGCGGCATCGCGCGCGCAGCGCCGCGGCGGCTGCGAGCGCCTCGTCGACCGAGCCGACGGGCAGGTCGGTGAGGTCGTGCGCCTCGGCCTCGTTGACGACGAGCGGGTCGCACAGGGCGAGCAGCGCGTCGGGCACGGCACGGCTGGGGGAGAGGTTCAGCACGGTGCGCCCATCCAGCTCGGCGATCGTCTCGGCGCCGGTGAGCACGGCCGCGAGCGGGATCTCGAGCTGGGCCAGCAGCACCGTGTCGGCACCGCCGACGGCGCGGATTCCCGCTTCGACCTCGTGCGCGTTGACCCGGCCGTTCGCCCCCGCCGCGACGACGATCGTGTTCTCACCGTCGCGCGACACCGTGATGAGCGCGATGCCGGTGGGAGCGTCGTCGACGACCGCGACGCTCGACACGTCGACGCCGCCCGAGCCGAGCGCGTCGAGCAGCTGCCGCCCGTTGCCGTCGGCGCCGACCGCGCCGAGGAAGACCGGCATCGCGCCCGAGCGCGCCGCCGCGAGCGCCTGGTTGGCGCCCTTGCCGCCCGTCGCGATGACGAGCTCATCGCCGAGCAGCGTCTCGCCGGGCAGCGGGTGCCGGTCGACGAGCACCGTGTAGTCGGTGTTGGCCGAGCCGAGAACGATGAGCGAAGCGGTCATGGCTCCATCGTGGCAGAGGGCGCCGCGCGGCGAGCCCGCGCGTCGCGCCAGGCCCGCCACGCCCCGGTCGACCACAGCGCCCACGCGACGAGCACCGGCTGGAACAGCAGCCGGATGCCCCGCGCGACATCGGTGTCGAGTCCGAAGCCGTCGCGCCCCTCGGTGAACTGCGCGATGTTGCCGGGGAAGATCGCGAGGAAGAACAGCGCGACCGTCCAGCCGACCCACACCCGCGCGCGCCCCCACGCGACCAGGAGTGCGAGGCCCAGCGCAAGCTCGACCACGCCCGAGGTGACGACGACGAGGTCGGGGTCGAGCGGCAGCCACGGCGGCACCTGGGCGAGAAACTCCTCGCGCCCGACGGTGAGATGCCCGGTGCCCGCGACGAGCAGGGCGAGGCCGAGCAGCCAGCGGGCGATGTGCCGGGCGACGAGAGCGCCGGCGGAGGGGGAGGCGGTCATTCCCCCAGTGTGGCGGGCGGGGTGCGGCGTACGCTGGGAGGCGTGAGCTCCGCATCCGTCGCCGTCGCCCAGTTCGCCCCCGGGGCCGACCGCACGGCGAATCTGGCCGGGATGCGCGCCCTCGCCCTGCGCGCCGCCGAGCAGGGCGCCGACCTCGTGCTGTTTCCCGAGTACGCGTCGTACTTCACGCCGACCATGGGCCCCGACTGGCTCGCCGCGGCCGAGCCCCTCAACGGGCCGTTCGTCGCCGGCCTGGCGGATATCGCGGCCGAGGTCGGGGCGATCATCGTGGCGGGGTTCATCGAGCTCGGCACGCGCCCCGACCGCTTCCGCAACACGATCGCGGCGGTCGGGCCCGACGGCGCGCTGCTCGCGGTCTCGCGCAAGCTGCACCTCTACGACGCGTTCGGCGCGACCGAGTCGGCGTGGGCCGAGCCGGGGGCGATCGAGCCGCCGCAGCTCTTCCCGCTCGCAGCCGAGGGCCTGCGCGTGGGCATCCAGACCTGCTACGACCTGCGCTTCCCCGAGGTGACGCGCCGGCTCGTGGATGCCGGTGCTGAGCTCGTCCTGGTGCCGAGCGAGTGGGTGGCCGGCCCGGGCAAGGTGCACGCCTGGCGCACGCTCGTCACCGCCCGGGCGATCGAGAGCACCGTCTACGTCGCCGCTGCCGATCATCCGCCGCCCGTGGGAGTCGGCACGAGCATGATCGTGGATGCCCGCGGCGAGCTGCTCGCGGCGCTCGACGACGAGACCGATGCGGTGGTCGCCGCCGTGAGCCGCGCCCACCTCGACGAGGTGCGCACGGTCAACCCGGCCCTGCGCCTCCGGAGGTTCCGGGTCGAGCCCGGCGCGCCGGATGCTCTCCGCTAGCGGCCGTACGCCTGCAGGCGCCGCACCGCCTCGGCGATCGACGCCTCGGGCTTGCAGAAGGCGAACCGCAGCGCCGTCGCGCTGACCGGCCCGCCGGGGCGGCCGAAGGCGCTAAGCGGGATCGCCACGACGCCGGGGTCGACCGCGAGGGCGCGCGCGCTCGCCGCGGCGCCGCCGAGGCCGAGGCGCGCGGGGGGCTCGGCGACGATGAAGTACGAGCCGGCGGTCGGGCTGATGGTGAAGCCGGCCTCGACGAGCCCGGCGGCGAGCAGGTCGCGCCGGTGCTGCAGGGTCTCTCGGAGGGCGGCGAACGTCTCGTCGGGCATCCGGAGGCCCGCGGCGATCGCTCCCTGGAAGGGGGCGCCGTTGACGTAGGTCAGCCACTGCTTGACGCCGAGCACCGCGTCGATGAGCGTCGCCGGCCCGGTAACCCAGCCGATCTTCCAGCCCGTGACGGCGAAGGTCTTGGCCGCGCTCGAGATCGTGAGGGTGCGCTCGGCGGCGCCGGGCAGGGTCGCGACCGGCACGTGACGGCGGCCGTCGTAGACGAGGTGCTCGTACACCTCGTCGCTGACGATGACGGCGTCGTGGCGCGCGGCGAGCGCGACGATGCGCTCGACGTGCTCGAGGGCGAGCATCGAGCCGGTGGGGTTGTGCGGCGAGTTCAGCACGATAATGCGCGTGCGGTCGGTGATCGCGGCGTCGATCGCCGCCGGAGTCGGCTGGAATCCGGGCTCGGTGAGCGGGATCGTCACGTGCCGCGCGCCGGCGAGGCCCGTGACGGCGGCGTAGGCGTCGTAGAAGGGCTCGAGGGTCACGACATCGTCGCCGGGGCCGGCCAGGGCCAGGATGCTCGCCGCGAGCGCCTCGGTCGCACCCGCGGTGACGAGCACCTGGGTGGCGGGGTCGAGCGTCAGGCCGTAGAAGCGCTGCTGGTGCTCGGCGATCGCGTGCCGCAGCTCGGCGATGCCGCGGCCCGGCGGGTACTGGTTGACCCCCGACTCGATGGCGGCCGCCGCCGCCGCGAGCACCGCGGCGGGCGCGCCCTCGTCGGGAAAACCCTGGCCGAGGTTGACGGCCCCGTGCTCGGCGGCGAGAGCCGACATCTCGGCGAAGATCGTGGGTCGCGCGGAACCGTCCGCGTCGAGCAGGCCGGCCGCGCGGGCGGCCCGTATCCACGGGCGGTCGGTGCCGGCTCCTGCTGCCTCAGCGCTCACCCGATCAGCGTAGCCGGGCGCTCATTCGCGCCCGAAAGGTGAACGAAACGGGGTCACCTTCGTAATACGCATATGATGCCGTGTCCCCCATTAGGCGGACATTGGCGCATTGCGCACACTGGGAGAGGTTCCCGGCAGCAGTTCGGGTGCCGCACCCGACCCGAACCCGAAGAGGCCCATCGTGACGCATCCCCGCGCAGTGCGTGAGGCACGGTCGTGATGCCGCTCGCCTACGAGAAGTGGCAGGCGGCGCCGGAGGGGGCGAGCCCGAGCCCGGTCTTCCGCGCCCTGCACGCGGCGCGGCTCGACAGCTTCCTCGCCGATAGCCAGGACGACGGGGTCATGGTCATCGATGCGCAGGGCGTCATCATCGACGGCAACCTCGCTCTCAGCCGACGAACGGGCTACGCCCGCGGCGAGGTGCTCGGCCGCCCGATGATCGACGTCATCGTGCCTGCCCAGCGGCGCCGCATCCAGGCGGCGATTGACGACGCGCTCGCGGGTGACGGGGTGCGGGCGCGTGCCGACGGCGTCAAGCGCTCGGGCGAGCTCTGCGATCTCGCGATCACCTTCGTGCCGCTCTTCGACGACGGGCGCACCGTGGTCGGCGCCCTGGTCATCACCCAGAACCTCAGCGAGGCATCCGAGGCCGAGCGCGACCGCCAGCGCGACACCGCGCTGCTCGAGCTCGCCAGCCGCATCGCCGGCGTTGTGGGATGGACGCTCGACCTCGCGACGGGCGCCCTCGGCTGGTCGGGGGAGCTTCCTGAGCTGCGCGGGCGCACGCCCCGCGACCTCGCGGCTCTCACGGCCATGCTCGGCCCGGCCGACGCCGCTCGACTGGCACGCTCCCTCGAGCGCTGCGCCCGCGAGCAGCGCACGCTCGACATCACCCTCGCGCTGAACCCCGATCGCGCCGATGGTGCCCAGGCGGTCTCGGACGCCGGGTATCCCCATGACGAGAGCGCTCCCGGCGAGCGCCACGTGCGGCTCGTCGGCCGGGTCTCCGCCAGCCGTTCCGACGGCAGCCGGGTTCTCAGCGGTGCCGCCCACGACGTGACGGCGGCGGTCGTCGAGCAGCGCCAGCGCATCGCCGTCGAGCAGCTGCTGTCGAGCACGGTCAACGCCATGACCGACGGCTTCGCCGTCATCGACGCGCAGTGGCGGGTGAGCTTCGTCAACGACCGCATGGTCGAGTTCGTCGGCCTCGATCGGGAAGCGATCATCGGCGAGCCGATCTGGGAGGTCATCCCCGAGATCGCCGGAAGCGAGTTCGAGCGACCGTTCCGCGACGCCGTCGAGCAGTCGTCGACCGTGCAGGCGCGGGGCTGGTGGACCGAGCGCGGCATCTGGATCGACGTCACGGCGTATCCGACTGGCCAGGGCCTCGCCGTGCACCTGCGCGACATCACCGAGGCCGAGACCGCGCGGCAGGCCTACGAGCAGGCGCAGGATCAGCTGGCCACTCTCGGTGGTCTGCTCGACATCTCGCGCGACGCCATCGTCGTGCGCGACCTCGATCACCGCATCCGCTACGCCAATGCGGGCGCGATCGCGCTGTACGGCTGGGATGCGAATGCCGTGATCGGCTTCACCGCCGATGAGCTGCTCGAGATCGACAGCGAGGTGCGGGTTCAGGCCACCACGGCCGTGCTCGCGCAGGGGCACTGGGCCGGGCGGGTCGCCGTGCGCACGCCCGACGGCCGCGACCTCGTCGTCGCCTCCCGGTGGCAGCTCATGCGCGATGACGCGGGGCAGCCCGAGTCGATCCTCTCGGTCGCGGTCGACATCACCGAGGAGCTCGCGCGTGAGGAGGCCCTGCGGCGGGCGGAGCGGCTGGAGTCGCTCGGCACCTTCGCGGGCGGTATCGCGCACGACCTCAACAACGTTCTGACGCCCATCACCCTGGCCGCGCAGCTGCTCGGGCACTCCCTCGCCGGCACTCCCGACGCCGAGACCGCCGAGATGATCGAGACGGCGGCGCGTCGCGGGGCCGCGATGGTGCGCCAGGTGCTCACCTTCGCGCGCGGCGTCGAGAGCGGCACCGACCCCGTCGATGTCGGGGCGCTGCTCGCCGAGCTCGAGCGCATGGTCGGCGAGACCCTCGCCGAGGGCGTGCACCTGGCGATCTCGCCGCCGCCGGCCGGCACGGTCGTGGTCGGCGACGCCACCCAGCTGCTGCAGGTGCTCGCCAACCTCGTGAGCAACGCCAACGATGCCATCACGGCGCCGGGGGTCATCACCGTGGATGCCCGCCTCGAGCCGCGCGACGACGAGAGCGGCTCTGTTCTCGTGATCGACGTCATCGACACCGGCCACGGCATGAGCCCCGAGGTGATCGCCCGCCTGTGGGAGCCGTTCTTCACCACCAAGCCCGTCGGCAAGGGAACCGGGCTCGGCCTGCCGATGGTCGCGGCGATCATCCGCGCGCACGGCGGCTCGATCGATGTCGACAGCGACGGCCGCACCGGCTCGCGCTTCACCCTCACCCTGCCCGCCGCCGACGGGGCCGCCCCCGACGCGCCGGTCACGGTCGACGACGACCTCGTGCGCGGCGACGGGCGCACCGTGCTCGTCGTCGACGACGAGCCGGCGATCCGCCGGCTCGTGCGGCAGCTGCTCGTCGCCCACGGCTACCGCGTGATCGTGGCGCGCAGCGGCGGCGAGGCGCAGCGCCAGCTCGCCATGACGCGCTCGATCGATCTGGTGCTGAGCGACGTGACCATGCCCGACGGCGACGGCGTCGGCCTCGTGCGGTGGCTCATGGCGAGCGCCGCATCCGTGCCCATCGTGCTCATGAGCGGCCGGGAGGATGCCGGATCGATCCCCGACGAGGTGCGTGCTCGGTGCGCGGGCTTCCTCGTCAAGCCGCTCACCACCTCGACCCTGCTCATGGCCGTGCACACGGCCCTCGATCGCCGCCCGAGAGGAGGCCGCTCATGATCCCGCGCTCATCCGGACCGTGGCGCATCCTCGTCGTCGACGACGATGCGCTCATCGCCGCCCTCGTCGCCGACGGCCTGCGCCTCAACGGTCACGATGTCACCGTCGCCGCCTCGCCGGAGGAGGCGAGGCTCGTGCTCAGCGACATCGACCCGCACCTGCTGATGTGCGACCTCAACTTCACCGACGGGCAGTCGGGCGCGGCCTTCGTGGGCGAGGTGCGCGAGCAGCGCCCGTGGGTGGCCTGCGTCGTGCTCTCGAACCACCGCTCGCCCGAGCTCGCGGTCTCGGATGCGCACCTCCTGCCGAGCGATGTCGTCTACCTCGTGAAGTCGACGGTCCGGTCGGTCGATCAGATCCTCGACGCCGTGCACGCCGCCATGACCGGAACGGCGATCGAGACCCCCGACCCCGACGACGACCCCGTGATCATCATCAATGCGGCGCAGGCGCAGGTGCTGCGCATGCTCGCCGCGGGCGCGACGACGCGCGCGCTCGCCGAGGCGCGGGGCACGTCGGTGCGGGCCGCCGAGAGCCTGCTCGTGCGGCTGTACACCGTGCTCGGGCTCGACACGAGCCGCGAGTCCAACCCGCGCGTCGAGGCCATCCGTCTCTGGCAGTCCGGGCGCATCCGGGTGCGCCGCTCCAGCGGTCGGGAGACCAGCCTTGTATCGTGACCGCCTGACCCAGAACCGATCGCGCGAGCTCGTCGCGGCGTTCCTCGACGACTTCCTCGCCCAGCGCGGATGGTGGGCGGCTCGTGCCGCGTGGGTCGACGAGCGCGGCATGGTGATCGACCCCTGGCGGGTCTCGCCCGCGGCACCGTCGGCGCTCGACCCCCTGCGGCGGCACACCGACCCCGTCGACCCCGTCGACCCGGGCGCCGAGCGGTATCCCGAGCCCGTGATCGTGCCCGTCTCCGACGTGCGCTGCACGCGGGCGCTCGTCGATGACTTCTCCGCGGCCGGGGTCGACGAGCTGATCGTGGCGGACGTCGCCGGGGTCGGCCCGTTCGACCTGCGGCTGGTCTTCGCCGTCGATGCCGCGCAGCGCCGCTCGCCCGACGGCATCGAGGCGCTGCGCACCGGCGCCGCACTGCTGCCGACGCTCATCCGTCAGGAGGGCGAGCGTGACGCGCTGCGGCTGGGGGCCCTGCGCGACGCGCTGACCGGGCTGCTCAACCGCCCCGGTCTCGACGAGCTCGCCGCCCAGCGCCCCAGCGGCTCCTTCCTGCGAGCCGTCATCTACCTCGACCTCGACGGCTTCAAGGCGGTCAACGACGCGCACGGGCACGGCGCGGGCGATGAGGTGCTCGTCGGCACCGCGCAACGACTGGTCGCGCAGGTGCGCCCGCACGACCTCGTCGCGCGCCTCGGCGGGGACGAGTTCGTCATCGTCGCCGAGCAGGTGCTCGACGAGTCGTCGGTGGTGTCGCTGTCGCAGCGCATCATCGGCGCGGTCTCGCACGATCTCGTGCTCGAGTCGGGCGCGGTCGTCGCGGTGGCGGCGAGCGCCGGTGTCGCCCTGTGGCCGGAGGGCGAGCCGCTCGAGGCGATCATCGCGACGGCAGACGGCCTCATGTACGAGGCGAAGCGCATCGGCGGCGGCATCGCCATGCAGGACGGCGCCGGGCGCATCCTGGTGCGCGATCCGCTCGACGGTCGGGCTGTTCCGGAGGAGGTCGAGCGCGGCCGCGCGCCTGTGCGCGCGCTGCCTCTCGACCCGCTCGGCGACGCCGTCGAGGGGGGAGCGCACGTCGTGCTCCGCGGCGAGCTCTGCACGGTCGCGGCGGACGAGGCGGCGGAGACCGTTCTCGACGCACTGCGATCGATCGACCGCGCGCGCCCGACCGCTCTCGTTCTCGAGCCGCGTGGCCGGGGCTGGGCCCGCGACGGCGTGCTGGCTGATCTGGTCGCGGCGATCCGCGAGCGTCGGCCCGCATCCCGTCTCACCCTGCTCGTTGATGCGCAGCCGTCGGCGATCGAGCTGCGGCTCGCGGCGGAGGAGCTGCGCGCGCTCGGTCAGGTGAGCGTGGCGCTCGGCGGCGTCGGGGCGGTGCACGGCGGTGACCTGCGGATGATCGCGCAGGTCTCGCCGACGCTCATCAGTCTCGATCACGAGGCCGTGCTGAATCTCACCCGCACGAGCCCGGCCGGCCTCGTCGCCCGCCTCGCCGCCGCCCTCGCGCAGACGGTCGACGCCCCGCTGCTGGTCGTCGAACCCCCCGACGACATCTCCGACGACACCCTGCGGGCGTGGGGGGCGAGCGCGGTCGCGCGCACCCCCGCCCGCGCCTGACCCCCTGACCTGCCACCACTGCCTCCGAACCCGAGAAGAGAGAAGCACTGATGAACACGTCGATCCGCTGGGCGGCCGCGGCCGCCCTGGTCGTCTTGGCACTGGCCGGATGCACGGCGAGCCCCGAACCGGCCCCCGAGCCGTCGAGCGAGAGCGCGTACGGCGGATTCGCCGTCGATCCTCCGGCGACCGACGAGGTGGTGCTGACCGTCGAGGGTGCGACGACGGTCGATTTCACCTACGGTGAGCTGCAGCAGCTGGCGACCGTGGAGATCACGATCCTCGAGCCCTTCGTCGAGCAGGAGCAGTCGTTCACCGGCGTGCCGCTCGCCGAGCTGCTGTCTGCTGCCGGAGTTCCCACTGAGGCGCGCATCGAGACGATCGCCCTGAACGACTACCGGTACGCCGACACCGTCGCGCAGTGGACCGAGAACGACGCGCTGCTGGCGGTCTTCCGCGATGGCGAGCTCATCCCGATGGATCAGGGCGGCCCGATCCGCATCGTCTTCGACTCCGATTCGCCCGCCTTCGCGCTGCTCGACGCCTGGAACTGGAGTCTGCGCACGATCGCCGTGATCGACTAGGCGAGCACATGGAATCCGGGGGCGGAGAGATGGCGCGCGGCAGCCGGCTGCTCGGCCTGAAGCGTCGGCAGTACGGTCTGCTCGGCGTGCTCATGGCCGCGGTCGTCTCGCTGCTGCTGACGTCGGTCATCTCCGTGGCCGCGCACGATGACGAGCTGCAGGGCCTCTACAGCGAGGAGGCGGATGGCAGCGCAGTGACGCTGGTGCAGCGGGAATCGTTCGGCGTGATCCTCGAGCTAGACCGCTGGGCCCGTGGCGGCGCAACCGCTCGTGATGTGCAGATCGCGCGGGCGTTGCTGGGCCAGCGCCTTCAGGTGCGCACCGTCTCTGACGTGACCACGTACGAGTTGACGGACCTTGCATTTCGGTCGAGCCTCCTGCAGATCGATGGGCTCGTGCGCTCGCTCGTCGACGGAACCGTCGAGCAGCGTCTCGCGCAGCGCCGGTCGGCCGACACTGTCGTCGATGAGTTCGAGGTGCGAACGCGGGAGCTGAGCACGGTGTACCAGGAGGTCCGCCGCGCACAGGCCGCCGAGGCGATCAACCGGCGGGCGATCACCGAGCAGACCCAGGCGATCCTCGCCGGTCTCATCATCCTGCTCGGCGCGGGGCTGGCCGGCTGGATCGCCGCCGATCTGAGATCGACCTACCGGGAGGCCTCGGAGCGGCTGCGCGCCGAGACGGCCCGTCTCGAGCAGGCTCGACGGCGCCTGGAGCTGCGACAGCGACTCGCCGATCGCGCGGGAGCATGGAGCGAGGCGGTCGCCGCCGGGGTCGAGACCCCGACGATCATGCGCACGGCCCTCGCCGACCTCGCCGAGCTGGCACCGGGTCTCACCGTGCAGGTCATCGAGCAGCAGGACGCGCCCGTTCGACTCGAGCGCGTGCGCGACGAGCACGTCCCTTCCGATGCCGAGGCCCCAGCCGACGGCGCGCACGATGGCCTCGACGACGAGGATGCCCTCGCGGCGATCGACCGCGTCAACGAGATCCTGCACCTCGTGCACGTGCGCGACCACCGCGAGCACGCCCTCGATCAGGCCCGCCGCTTCGATGCCCTCACCCAGCTGCCGAACCGCGAGCACCTGCAGCCCGCGGTGGCCGCCGCGACCGAGCGGGCACGGTCGCTCCGCGCGGAGGCCGGCCAGGGTGCCGTCGCGCTCGCGCTCGTCGACATCAATCGCTTCGCCGACTTCAACCTCGCCTACGGGCCCGCGGAGGGCGACCGCCTGCTCGTCACGGTCGCCCGAGCGCTCGTCGAGCAGATCAGCACGACGGCCGAGGTGCTGCGGCTGTCGGCCGACGAGTTCGCCGTCGTCGGGTCGTACCCCACCGCCGTCGACGCCGACCGGGCCATCGCCGCGCTCTCGACCGTCCTCACGCGCCTGCACGAAGTCTCGGGCGAGCAGGTGGCCGTCTCGGCCACGATCGGCGCGGCCGTCGAGACGGCAGGGGCCCCGCATCCGGATGCCCTCGTGCAGCGCGCCGCCGCCGCACTCGCCGCGGCGCAGGCGACCGAGCCGCGCCCGGCCGTGCGGTACTTCGTTCCCGACCGCGACGCGCATCTGCTGGACGCGATGCGCGAGGAGTCGGCCCTGCGGTCGGCCCTGCGCTCGGGCGAGTTCGTCACCCATGTGCAGCCGATCATCGATCTCGAGTCCGGAGCTATTGCCGCGTGCGAGGCCCTCGTGCGCTGGAACCGGCCCGGGGTCGGGCTCGTGCGGCCGGACGAGTTTCTGCCGGCGATCGCCCGCGCGGGGCTGACGGTCGAGCTGGGCTGGCAGATCATCGACGGCACGCTGACCGCCTGGGGTGCGGAGCGCGCGGCCGCAGCGGGCGCGCTGGAGGGGATCGCGGTGTCGATCAACCTCGATGCGGCGCAGCTGGCGGAGCCCACGCTCGCCGACTACCTCGTCAACGCCGCCGAGCGCACCGGCCTGCCGCTCACCTCCCTCGTGGTCGAGATCACCGAGCATGCGCTGCTCGTCGGCGAGGGAGCCCTGGAGCAGCTCGAGAGCCTGCGTGCCCGGGGCGTGCGGGTCGCGCTCGACGATTTCGGCACCGGGTACTCGAGCCTCGCGCAGGCGAGCACCCTGCCGCTCGACGTGCTCAAGCTCGACCGCAGCTTCCTGCCCGACCCGCAGCTCGACGCTCAGCAAGCGGCGATCATCCGCGACATCCTGTCGATCGCGAGCACGCTCGACCTCGACGTCACGGCCGAGGGCATCGAGACCGACGAGCTCGCCGCGCAGCTGCGCGAGCTCGGCGTGCGCTACGGGCAGGGCTGGTGGGCGGCGAAGGCGATGCCGATCGACGAGATCGCCGGCTGGGCGGCCGAGCGCTCAGCGATGCTCAGCGGCCGCTGAGCGCCGCGCTCGCGCTGCGCCGCGACGCAGCCCGGGTGCGCCCCCGCGACTCGGGTGCGTGAACCACTGCCCCGTACCGCGTGAGCCAGGCGGTGTGGCTCCAGTCGGCAACCCCACCGATCCGCAGCATGCCGTCGCTGACTGCGGTGACGTTGCGCACCTGCAGCTGGCCGCTCACGCGCTCGCCGCGGTCGAGCACCAGCTCGATCGGCAGGCGCTGATGCAGCGCGACATCGGTTGATCGGGTGAGGAACGCGGCGCCGCCGATGCTCACGTCCACGCACGTCGAGTCGCTCGCACCGATGGTCGCGGTGAGGCTGACCGGCACGCGCGGTGCGCGGCGCATCCACACCCGGTTGCGGGCCTGGTAGGGCTCGACGACGTAGCAGTGCGCGCTGACCCGGTCGCGCGACGCGTCGTCGTGCCAGGTGACCGGACCCCCGATGCGCACGCGAGCGCCGGACGGGCCGATCGCCGAGCGCGAGGTGATCGTCAGCACACCGCGAGCCGGGGTCGGACTGCCGTCCAGCGCGCGGCACTCCACCTCGATCTCGACCTGGGTCGCCAGCTCGGCGACCGACCGCTCGACCACGATCGCCGCGCCGCGCTGGTGCAGGTCGACGCACTGACCGACCGTGCCGTCGACCCGGGCCGGCAGCGAGACGGGAAAGCGCCACAGCGTGCGGTGCTGACGTCGCCGATGGGCGCGCACGGCGAGCTGCAGGGTCACGGCGATGTCGAGCACGCTGAAAACGCTGATCACCGCGAACGCCGCGAGCGAGAGCGGCGGCAGCACACCCTGCCCGCCGAACGCTATCACCGTGGTGTCGACCCCGCGCGCGACGAGAATAGCCAGCAGCGCGAGCGCGACCACCAGCGGAAGCCGCACGAACCGCACGGCCTCCCAGCCGCCGAGATCCGGCTCGTTCTTCGGGGTGACGTGAAAACGCATGGGGCGGCGGCTGATGAGAGCCGGCAGGGCGCGCAGGTGCGGCTCGAGCGTGAGCATGAGCGATCGAACGCCCTCGACCCGCCCGGTGACACCCCGATGCAGGGCGGTCGCCGTGAGGCCCGCGACGAGCATCCAGAGTGCCCAGAACGCGACCCCCTCGATGCCCGGCATCGCGACCGGGATCGCACCGAGCGCACCCACCAGCACGACGTAGACGGCGAAGGTCAGGCGCTGCAGCGGAGTCAGGTAGTGCAGCAGGGTTCCGACGTACGAGAGCTTCTGCGACGGGCGCAGGCCTCGCCCGAACGGCATGCGCAACCGCCAGTGGAACGCCGAGAGGGTGCCCTCGGCCCAGCGGGCGCGCTGCACCGAGTAGGCGGCCAGGTTGTCCGGGGCGAGCCCCTGGATCAGGTGCTCGTTGTGGTACAGCAGGCTGTAGCCGGCCTTCTGCAGCAGCAGCGAGGTCTCGAAGTCCTCGGTCGAGGTGACCGTGGCGATGCCTCCCACCTCCCGCAGCGCGCTCAGCCGGATGACCGCCGCTGATCCGCACCAGAAGACCGAGCCGAGCCGGTTGCGGCCGGGCAGCAGCACGTCGAAGAACAGCGACTGCTCGTGCCGGCCCGACTCGTGGTGCATGACCGAGTTGTGGTTGCGGAACGAGTGGGCCGACTGCACGAGGGCCACGCGATCATCGGCGAAATAGCCGGTCATGGCCTCCAGGATGTCCGGCGCGGCCACATGGTCGGCGTCGAGCACGAGCAGCAGGTCGCCCTGCAGGCGCGGCAGCACGGCGTTGATGTTGCCCGCCTTCGCGTGCGCATTGTCCGGGCGCGTCACGTACACCGCTCCGAGCCGTTCGGCGAGCGCCCGCATCTCGGGTCGGCGTCCGTCGTCGCACAGGTACACCGTGGTGCGGCCGCGCACCGCGAGCGCCCCGATGACCGTCGGCTCGACGATGTCGACGTCTTCGTTGTAGGTGGCGATCACGATGTCGACCGCGAGGTCGAGCGCCGGCAGGCGCGGTGTCGGTGGCAGCCGCCACGTCTCGACGACCATGATGACGAAGCTCGCATAGCCGACCGCCTCAGCGGCGAGCAGCGGCCAGAAGAGCCCGGGGGCGACCCCGGCCGAGGTGGCGACGACGCGCCATGCGAGGTACACGGCACCCAGCGCGACGGCCAGGGTCGCGAGCGCTCGCGCCGCACCGTCGTGGCGCTGGAACCAGCTGCCGAGCCGCAGCGAGGTGCGGGTGACGGAGGAGGGGATGGGGGCGTAGGGGCCCGTCACGACGGTTCCGCGGGGGATCATCGACAGCGTCCTTCCGGGCGTCGCGCGCGGGCCGCGCTGGCCCGCCTCCGACGACCGCCTCCATGGTCGCGCGCCAGCGAAACCCGTTCACTATCGAGGAGGTGCTCCCTTGACGCAAAGCGAAGAGCCCGCGTGTCGGCCGTTTGCCGGTTCTGCGCGGCCCCGTCACCCTGGTAGTGGCACGCAGCCCCTCCATCCCCCCCAGAGCGGGACGTGCAGTGTCGGCGGCCGGACGCACCGCGCCCGGCCGCCGACGCATCACTCGCGGCGACCCCCGCCGCGCACGCACTTCGAGGAGACCACCATGGACGAGACCCCGAGCTCGGTCGACTGGATCAACGCGGGAACGACCACTTCGGTCGATGCGCTGGTGCTGCGCTTCTCGGTCGTGCTCAACGGGCTCTACGATCACGTCGGCAACGCCGGGACATCCTGGTTCCTCGTCGACATCACTGGCCGCCTCGTCGACTGCGGCGCTGCGAGCGCCGCCCCGCTGCTCGGCGCGCCTGTCACCCGTCTGGTCGGCGGCCTCGCCGCGACCGAGATCGAACTGGCCTGGGCTCAGGTGCTCAACGGTCGCAGCCAGACCATCTGGCCGTGGCGCGGCGGTCGTGCCAAGGCGGCCGCGCGCTCCATCGAGCTGCACCCGCTGCGCGACACCCTGAGCGACGCGCGCCCCATCATCGGGGCCCTCGCCGTGATGGTGGACGCCGAGTCGGGCGCCCTCCGGTTTCCGGTCGCGGCCTAAGCCTCCGCCTTCGGCAGGGTGAGCTTCGTCGCCCAGTCGAAGAACGCCGCCTTGCCGGGGCTGGTGTCGGCCACATCGGCGTCGACGCCGCGCGACAGCAACGTCGAGAGCCCATCGATGATGAGCCCGAGGTCGTCGTGCGGCGCCGTCAGGGCGAGGCCCGCCGAGACGGCTGACAGGATGCTCGACACCTGCCGCGCATCCACATCGGGCCGCACCATGCCGGCCGCCTGCAGCGCCTCGATGAGCTCTCCGCGGATGCCGATGCTGGGGGTGTACGCGTAGCTGCTGCCATTGCGCATTATCGAGTTGAGGGCCTCGCGGTCGATGACGAAGAGCGTCTTCGCGAGCGGCCGCTCGTACACCGCGCTGAGGATGTAGGTGTACATGCGCGACAGCAGTCCACCTCGCGGGTCGCGCTCGATGTTCTGCACGATGAGCCCGTACATGCCGTGGAACTCGCGGTTCAGCATCGCGACCATGGCGTCGTTGGCGGTCGGGAACATCGCCTCGACCTCCTCGACGCTCACGCCGGCGCGCAGCGCGATGGCGGGCAGGGTCACGGCGGCGTAGCCGTCGTTCTGGATCAGGTCGCTCGCGGCGTCGAGAACGATCTCGACATCGGTGAGGTTCGCCTTCGTCATTGCGGAGTATCCCCCGGGTGGTGGTGGGAGGTGGTTCGCCCAGTGTAGGCGGGCGGCAGACGATTCTGTGCACCCCGTTTTCGGGGGACAGCAGCGGGGTACAAACGGGCCCGATCGCCCGTGTGGACACATCGCACCGGGATGCTCGCGCGCGCCCTACCGTCGACCCATGCCGCGCCCGCTCGCCCTCGCTCTCGTCCCGCTCCTGCTGCTCGCGGCCGCCCTCGGCGGCTGCACCCCGTCGACGCGCCTGCCCCCGCCCGAGCCGTCGGCGTCGGGCGAGCCGCTCTTCGCTTCTGACGAGGAGGCGCTCGCGGCGGCGACGGCGGCGTACGAGGAGTACCTGGCTGTGTCGAACGCCGTTACCGCCAATCCCAGTGTTGACATGGCAGAGCTCTCGCCCCTTACAACCTCGGAGTACTACCGCGAGGTGTCGGAGGCGGTCTCGGTCCTGCGCCGTGATGGCTTGCGGACTGTGGGCTCGACACGCATTCAAGGTGTGGTGCTCCAGCAATGGGCTCACACAGGAGAGGGTGCGGAAGTCGCGATCTATGTGTGCCTGGATGTCTCTGGTGCCCTATTGCTTGACGCAGAGGGCCAGGACGTCACGCCCTCGGATCGGTCTGAGCTAGTGCCACTTGAGGTAACCCTTGTCTCGCAGGCGGCATCCGGCGGTCTTCTCGTTGCACGTAGCGACTCATGGCCGCAGGGAGATGTATGCGACCAATAGTCGTTGCGCTTTCCCTGTCCTTCGCCGTCGGAGGCTTGCCGATTAATGCCGCAATCGGTGAAGCAAGCGGTTGTGTCGACGTGGTCGCGATCGGCGGGTGCCCCGACGTTGGTGGCAGCGTGCAGGAGGACGGCGCGACCCTCGAGGGTGAGCTGACGGTCGGCGGGTCGCCGGGCGGCTCCGGAGGCGGGTCGGGCGGCTCGGGCGGAGGCGGCACCGGAATCTCCACGCTGCCGCCGATGCCGTGCGAGGAGGTCTTCGCGGGCCTCTGCTACGGCGAGGGGCAGGGCAAGCCGGGAGAGGAGAGCGCGAGCCCGGGCATCCCGAGCGTCACGATCGCCGATGTCGCGACCTTCCGCCCGCAGGATCCCCGGCAGTGGATGCAGCCCGACGGCTGGATGGTCGTGGGGCTGCCGACCAATTTCGTCGCGAGCACGAGCCGGCACGTCGTCGCGGGCACGCTGCTGGGTGCACCGGCCGAGGTGCGGTTCACGCCCGTCGCCTACCGCTGGCGGTACGGCGACGGGACGAGCGCGCGCCTCACCACGCCCGGCGCGAGCTGGCAGGCGCTGGGCCTGAGCGAGTTCGACGCGACGCCCACGAGCCACGTGTACCGGGCATCCGGAACGTACGTGATCGAGCTCGACGTCGAGTACGCCGTCGAATACCGCTTCGCCGGCGGAAGCTGGCGTGCGCTCTCCGGAACCGTCGTGCGCCCCGCCAACGACCTCATCGCGACCGCTGGCGAGGCGGTCACTGTGCTCGTCGACCGCGACTGCGCGACGGCCCCGACCGGCCCCGGCTGCTGACCAAGGAAGGTTGGGCGAAGCGTCGGAGGGCACCAAGGCGCGGCAAATAGAATGCACAGGTTTGCGGAGGACGCTGACACCGGCGAAAGGAGCCCTCCCATGACCACCAGCCCCGAGACCCCCGAGGTGCCGGAGCCCGTCATCGAACCCTCCGCACCGGCAGAGGCGACTGCCTCGGCAGAAGCCGCGGCGCCCGCCGCGGCCCCGGCAACGGCTGAGCCGGCGGCCTCGACCGCAGAGCCCGCGCCGCAGAGCGCCCCCGAGCCCGCCGCGGCCCCCGCCGCCGCGCGGCCGAAGCCGGCCCTCGTGCCACTGCTCGGCATGCTGACCGTCGGTGCCCTCATCGGCGGCGTCGCCGGCGGCGGTGTCGTCGCCGCGGTGCTCGCCTCGCAGCCCGGAGCCGTCTCCGGCGCCCCCAGCGCACCGGCCACGATCACCGTCAACGACCCCGACGACGCCACGATGGTCACGGCCGTCGTCGCCAAGGCGATGCCGGCCGTCGTGACCCTCACCGTCGCCGGCGGCGGATCGTCGGGCAACGGCTCCGGCGTCATCCTCTCGGACGACGGCTACGTGCTCACCAACAACCACGTGGCGACCCTCGAGGGCGCGACGCTCGAGCCGAGCATCCGGGTCACGCTCTCTGACGGCCGCATCTTCGACGCGACCCTCGTCGGCAGCGACCCCATCGCCGACCTCGCCGTCGTCAAGCTCGAGGGCGCCAGCGACCTGCCGACGATCGAGTTCGCCGACTCCGACGCGCT
>JAIXXG010000057.1 GCA_027490915.1 Microbacteriaceae bacterium | reverse complement strand
TCGGCACCAAGCTCGGGGAGCAGGTCGTGGATGCCTGCGCAAGCCAGAACCTCGACCCGTGCAACGTCGCGTTCCTGCACGACGTGAAGGCATCGGCGATCGGCGTGGCCCTGTACGACGCCTTCAACGCGGTCATCGAGGGCACCCCTGTCACGATCGTGGCCGAGGGTGAGACCTTCTACAACCCGGCTGCTGCCCAGACGGCCGTGGCGGACATCCTCACCGCCAACCCGAACATCGATCTGATCGCGACGTCCGACCAGGGTCTGCAGGGCGCGGTCGCTGCTATCGAGGCGGCCGGTGGCGCGCTGAGCGACTACCTCATGGTCGGGTACGGCGGCTCGGTGTGGTCGCAGCAGAAGGTCGCCGAGGGTGTCGTCTACGCCAACGTGCTCCAGGTGCCCGCGACCGAGGGTCGTCTCGCCATGGAGGCCATGGTCGACGCGCTCCGCAACGGGGTGAACCAGGGCGACGTCGACCCGTTCGCGGGCCTGCCGGGCGGAGGCGTCATCACCATCGACAACGCCAGCGAGTTCACCGGCGAGTGGGCCGGATAATCCATGCCTGAAACGGCAACGGCCGACGCCCCGCAGCTCCTCGTGGAGCTGCGGGGCGTCGGCAAGTCCTTCAACGGCCTCCCCGTGCTGGCCGACATCGACCTGACCCTCGAGCCGGGCACCGTGCACGCCCTCGTGGGCGAGAACGGTGCCGGGAAGTCCACGCTCAGCAAGATCATCTCGGGCGTCTACTCAGCGGACACCGGCCAGCTGCTCATCAATGGGCAGGAGGCCAGCTTCGGCTCACCGCGAGAGGCCCTCGCCCAGGGCATCGCGACGATCGCGCAGGAGCTGGCCCTTGTACCCGAGCTCACTGTTGCGGAGAACGTGTTCCTCGGCAGCGAACCGCGCACCCTCGGGTGGATCAACCGGAAGAAGCTGCGGGCGGCGTACGCCGCGATCGCCGAGAGCACGGGCTTCGACCTTCCGGGCGACGCCGTGGTCGGCGGCCTGCGCACGGCCGACCAGCAGAAGGTCGAGATCATGCGCGCCCTCGCGCGCGGCGCCTCGCTCATCATCATGGACGAGCCGACTGCCGCCCTCTCCGCCCACGACACCGAGCTGCTGCACGGGGTCGTGCGCCGCCTCGCCGCGTCGGGGCGCACAGTGCTGCTCATCTCGCACTTCCTCGGCGAGGTGCTCGAACTGAGCGACAGCGTGACGATCCTGCGCGACGGGCGGCACATCCGCACGGCGCAGGCGGCCGACGAGACCGAGTCGACGCTGATCGAGAGCATGCTCGGTCGCACGCTCGGCTCGGTCTTCCCCGACAAGACGCCGCATCGGGCGGACGGCGAGGTCGTCCTCTCGGTGCGCGACCTCGTCGCACCGGGGGTCTACGGAGTGTCGTTCGACGTGCGTGCCGGCGAGATCGTCGGCCTCGCAGGCCTCGTCGGCGCGGGCCGCAGCGAGATCGCGCACGCCGTGTTCGGCGCCGCGCCCCGCAACGCCGGAACGGTCGCCATCGACGGCGCGGAGACGCCCAACACCATCGCCGGCTCGCTGAAGAGAGGCATCTTCCTGATCCCCGAGTCGCGGAAGGACCAGGGCCTCGTGCTCGGGCGCCCCATCCGCGACAACGTGACGCTGTCGAACATGGGGCAGGTCGCGCCGCGAGGCTGGGTGTCCTCGGGGGTCGAGCGGAAAGCATCCCGCACCATGCTCGATCGCGTCACCGTCGCTGGCGACGACCGCCGGGCGGTGTCGGCGCTCTCCGGCGGCAACCAGCAGAAGGTGCTCTTCGGGCGCGCGCTGCAGGGAAGCCGCCGACTGCTCATCGCCGACGAGCCCACCCGCGGGGTGGATGTCGGCAGCCGCCGCGCGATCTACGACCTCATCGTCGAGCAGGCGCAGCAGGGCATCGGCGTGCTCGTCATCTCCTCCGACGTCGAGGAGGTGCTGGGGCTCGCGCACCGGGTGCTCGTCATCCGCAGCGGTCAGATCGTCGGCGAGTTCGCGGGCGACCAGCTGACCGAGGAGAACATCATCACCGCGGCCTTCGCGGATCCGATCACGAACGAGAGCCAGTGAGACCATGACCAACGACACGCAGCTCGCGCCGAAACCCGCCGCCAGCGCCCCCTCGACCCGCTCCCTCCCCGCAGTGCTGAAGCAGGTTCCGTGGCGATCGGTAGCGATCGTCGCGCCATTCCTGGCGGTCTTCATCGCCCTCGCGATCGGCAGCCCGGCGTTCCTCTCCGCTCAGAACATCGGGAACGTGCTCGACCGCCAGTCGGGCATCCTCATCGTGGCAGCCGCTGCCACGCTCGTGCTCATCGCGGGCGGCATCGACCTGTCGGTCGGTGCCACCTACATGTTCACAGCCGTCATCTGCGGCACGATCATCGTCCGGGTCGGCGGGGAGGCGGGGGCAGCGCTCGGAATCATCGTCGGCATCCTCGCGGGCTTGGTCGTGGGGTTGATCAACGGCATCATCAGCACCTACCTCAAGATCAATCCGCTGATCGCCACGCTGGCCATGAGCTTCATCATCCTCGGGGCCACCAAGCTCGTGTCGCAGTTCGGCAAGGAGGGCATCGGCCAGATCCGCGTCGACTTCCCGGAGTTCCGATGGCTCGCGCTGACGAAGCCGCTGGGCATCTCGCTGCCGACCTGGATCGCGTTCATCGTCATCGTGATCCTCGGGATCGTGCTGTGGCGGACCACCTTCGGCCGCTACGTCTACGCAGCGGGCGGCAACGCGGAGGCGGCGCGCCTGGCGGGCATCCGTGTCGACGGCGTGCGGATCGCGACGTTCGCCATCGCCGGCACCGCAGCCGGTCTCGCCGGCGTCATCGACCTCGCCCGAACCCCCTCGGCCCCCGAGAACGATGCGATCGCGACGACGCTCACCTTCACCGTACTGGCCGGCATCGTCGTGGGTGGCACGTCGATCTTGGGAGGAGAGGGCGCCATCTGGCGCACCGTGCTGGGCATCCTCTTCATCGCGATGCTCTACAACGGCTTCACACTGCTGCGTATCGACCCGCTCTTCCAGGGCATCGCGCTCGGCGTGATCATCCTGGTCGCTGTCGGATTCGACGCGTGGTCGAAGTTCCGTCGGAGGTAGGGGGACGCTCAAAAGAGAGCCTGCGTCGACGGGAGAGCGGCCGGTGCACCCCGCACCGGCCGCTCTTTTCTGCACGGGCGCCGCTCGGGATGCGGGGCGTGCCTGCCCGCGATACAGGCCGCGTGGTGATCCACGGCCTCACCCGCGTGGGCTCAGTCGGCTGATCGCTGCGCTGCCGCGACGCGCCAGGCCCCCTGTGGCAGCCCACCTCACCGCCTGCGTCCGCGTGACCTAGCCTCCGCCGTCCCCGAGGGTTCCACTCACTGCTCATCGCCCGCAACGCCGAACGGCGGGCGACCCGAGGGTCGCCCGCCGTTGCGGGTGGAGGGCGGGCCTAGTGCTTGTGGCCGTCGTCCTCACCGAGGTACTTGTACGGGTTCGCGATCGGCTCGTCCTCGGGCAGAGCGGGGTTCATCCACTCCTTCCAGGCGTCCTCACCGAGCTCGTTGCGCACGTACTCGACCGACGCCGCCACGCGGTCGGCGACCGGCTTGAGCGGCATGCCGATGCGCTCGCCCTGGTACTTGACGACCTTGCCGTTGACCACGACCGTGTGCACATCGGCAGTGCCGACCTGGTACACGACGTGGGCGTACGGGTTGAGGATCGGCGTCATCGCCGGCGACTCGTCGTTCTTGAGCAGCACGATGTCGGCCTTCTTGCCCACCGTGATCGAGCCGAGCTTGTCGGCCATGCCGATCGTGTGGGCGCCGCCCATGGTCGCCTGCCAGACCGCGTCCTCCGCCTTCATGCGGTTGACGTTGACCGTCTCGCCCTTGTTGTGCGCCTCGAGGTGGTCACGCGAGCGGAACGAGCTGAGGGTCGAGCGCATGGCCGAGAAGAAGTCGGCGCTCCACCACACGCTGGTGTCCATCGACAGCGAGGCGGTGATGCCGTACTTCTTCGCGACCCATGCCGAGGGGTAGCCCTGGCCGGCGCTCTGCTCGCTCTCGGTGGCGATCGAGATGGTGCCGCCCGTGGCCGCGATCTTGTGGTAGCTGTCGGGGCCGAGCGAGCTCGCGTGCACGTAGGTAACGGTGTCGTCCATGAACCCGTGCTCGTACATCAGGTCGATGTTCGGGTCGCCGTTCACGCCCCAGACACCCGCGTGGGTGGTGACGCGCAGGCCGAGCTCGCGAGCGGCCTCGAAGGCGCCCTTCTCGTGGAAGTCGGGCCCCGAGTTGACGTCGAAGGCGACCTGCAGCCCCATCATGTCGTCGGTCTTGAAGTTCTTGACCCACTGCTGGAAGCCGGGCTCGTTCATCCACTCCCACGGAGCGCCGAGGTAGTTGCCGTACGCGAGCACGTAGCGGCCGGGGATGCTCTTCAGAGCCTCCACGGCGGCGTCGGCGTACTCGGGGGTCCGCAGGGCGTGCGACCAGTCCACCGTCGTCGTCACACCGTCGTCGACCGACTCGAGCGCGCTGAGCTGGTTGCCCGCCGCGATGTCCTCGGCGCGGAACACGTGGCCCCACGTGAGGTAGTAGAAGACGAAGTACTGGCTGAGCGCCCAGTCGCCGCCGTAGCCGCGCAGCGCGGTCTGCCACATGTGACGGTGGGTGTCGATCATGCCGGGCATGACGATGCCGCCCTTGGCGTCGATCTCGAGCGTGCCCGCGGGCACCCCGAGGTTGTGGCCGACACCGGCGATGGTGTCGTCGATGATGAGCACGTCGGCGTTCTCGAGAACGCCAGCCGAGTCGACCGTGATCACCGCCGTGGCGTTCCGGAAGACGACGGGCCGGCCGGGAGCGAAGTCCTCGGCGCGTGGCGCGACGGCATCGGTCATGAGTTCCTCCTCGTTGAGCAATTCAGTAAAGGTGTACGGCAATGTACAGCCCTGGTGAAATACTAGGTCGATACACCTGGATATTTCCACTCCATCCGGGAATCTCCCCAGGAAGGGGACACAGAGGGTGAACAGAGCGGATGCCTGGAGCACGCGGGTCGCCGGCATGGCGACCATCGCCGCCGCCGGTGTGGCCGTGATCTACATCCCCCAGCCTGTGCAGCCGCTCGTGAGCGCCGAGTTCGGGGTGACCGGTCCGCTCGCCTCCGCCGCCACGATCGCGGTTCAGCTCGGGTACGCGCTCGGCGTCGTGCTCCTGGTGTCTCTCGGCGACCGGTACTCGGCGCGGCGCCAGGTCACCATCCAGCTCGCCGCCACTGCAGCAGCGCTCATGGGCGCCGGAATCGCCCCCAGCTACGCGGTGCATGTGATGCTGTGTCTCGTGGCAGGAGCGACCGCTACCGTGGGACAGCTCCTGGTATCCGCCGCGCTGCGCCTCGCCCCTCCGACCGCCCGCGCCCGTACCGCTGCCGTGCTGCTCGGTTCCTTCATCGTCGGTCTCTTCGTGGTCCGCACCGCACTCGGCGCCCTCGCGGAGGTCGCCGGCTGGCGCGCAGCGCTCGTCATGTGCGGCGTCGTGATGCTGGCTCTGGTCCCGCTGAGCCTGCGGGTCTCACCCGCGGAGTCGCCGGAGAATCCTCCCGGCTATCGGGCGATCCTGGCGACGATCCCCTCGGTCGCGGCGCGGTCATCGGCTCTGCGGCAGATGACGGCCATCCACACGCTCTGCTTCATGGCCTTCATCGCCTTGTGGTCGACGGCCACCCTTCATGCGATCGAGGAACTCGGGCTGGGTGTCTCCCGCGCCGCTCTCGTCGGCCTTGCCGGTCTGTGCGGCGGTCTCGTGACCATCGCGCTCGCCTCGTTCCATGGACGCCTCGGCGCGCCCCGCTCGCTCGCACTGGCGCTGGCCGCATCGCTCGCCGGGGTCGGCGTGATCGCGGCCGGGCCCGGGTCACTGCCTGCCACGGCGTGCGGTCTCCTCCTGATCTCAGCGGGAATGAGCAGCGAGCAGGTCACGACCCAGGCGGTCGGGCTCGCGTCCGTGGCACCGGAACAAGGAGGGCGCGCGAACACGGTCTACATGGGCAGCACCTTCCTGGGCGGGTCCGTCGCCTCTGCGGCCGCGGTGGCACTGTACGCACCGCTCGGCTATCAGGCCGTGGCGACGCTCGGAGTGCTGCTCGTGGTGAGCGCGGCGGGACTGGCCCTGGACGCGCACCGTCGCGGCACGCTCCAGGCCTCGCGTCGGTGAACTGCTTGTTCCTCGAGGATCAGGTGAGGCGCCACCCGCGGTCGACGTAGAGGCTCGTGCCCGAGACACCCTGGTTGTCGAGCAGGAACATCGTCGCGCCGACGATGTCGGCCATCGTCGCGAGAGCGCCCCCTGGGGTGCGCGACTCGTAGCCCTGCAGCACCGCGGCCGGCTTGTCGGCCCAGAACGGGCTGTCGCCGATGATGCCGGGGTGCAGGCCGTTCACCCGCATGGGCGCGAGCTCGAGCGCCATCGAGTGGGTGAGCCCCTCGACGCCGCCGTTGATCGTCGCCACCGTCGTCGACCCCGGGTAGGGCGCGTCCTTCGCGCGGCCGCCGAACAGCACGATGCCCGTCTCGCGGCTCGCCGGCAGGCGGTCGAGCAGCGCGTGCACGGTCTCGGTGTAGCCCACGAGCTTGAGCGTGACCAGGCGCCGGGCACGGGCGATGTCGTACTCGCGCACGGTGTTCGCGTCGCGCTCGATCGCGGCGAGCACGAGGCCGTGCACGGCCTCGATCGGCTTCAGGCTCTCGGCGATGGCCTCGGGCTCGGAGATGTCGACGGCGAGGCCCTGCGCATCCGGGCCGATCGAGGCTGCGATCTCGACCGCGCGCTTCTGGTCGCGACCGGTCAGGATGACCTTGTCACCGCGGGCGACGACCTCCTTCGCGATCTCGAGTCCGATGCCGGAGGTGCCCCCGACGACGAGGATGGTGCGCTGGCTCATTGCTCCTCCTTGAGCTTGTCGGTCAGGTAGTTCCAGTCGCGCGCGAAGCGGTAGGCGTGGCGCGGCGGCATCTGGGGCGACTGCGTCTCGAGCCAGCGCACCGGTGCGCCGGTGGCGCGGAACGAGTGCACGCAGCCGACACCCGCCCAGGCGATGTCGCCGGGCTTCATGCGCACCTCGTAGCCGTCGAAGGTCGCATCGACCTCGCCGTCCATGATGAGGTAGGCCTCCTCGAGCGGGTGGTCGTGCGGGCCGGCGACGCCGTCGGGCTCGTACTGCACCATGAACATGGTGTGCAGCACCGAGCCGAGGTCGCTGTCGACCATCATCTTGAGCGAGATGCCGCTGTACACGAGCAGCGCGGTGCGCATGCTCGCCGACTGCGCGAGCAGCTCCTGCGACTGCCTGCCCGGGTTCATCTGCTCGGTGGTGATCGCTCCGAACGAGCGCGTGCGCGGATCGCGCGGGTCGACCTTCACGGCCTCACCCGGCGCGACATCGGGCACCCGGTAGGTGTCGTAGCCGTGCTGCGGCCGCGGCGGCGGCGAGTAGATGTCGCTCCACACAGCAGGCGCGTCGCCGAGGCTGTGCCACGAGTGCGGAACCCCGAGCGGGATCACCCCGTAGTCGCCGGCGACGAGGTGCACGGTCGCCTCGGGGGTGACGAGGAGAACCTCGCCCTCGACGAGGTGGAACGACTCCTCGAACGAGTGGATGTGCGTGGGAATGGCACCGCCGGGCTCGAGGCGGGACATCCCGAAATCGGTGTGGGCCGAGCCGTCATCGAAGCCGACCGCGCACCAGCGGGTGTAGCCGTGCGCGTCGGGAGCGAGGGCGCCGGGGTCGCGGTAGTCGGCCTCCTCGGCGCGACGGACAACATAGCGAGCACTCATGCGGCCTCCGATCGATCGACTCTGACTCGACACCATGTTTAGCACTACTGAACACAATGTCAAGCCGGAGTCGCCGGCGACGCGCGCGGCGCCCTACCGCTCTGCGCGCCTCCGCGCCACCTCGTACAGCGCGACGCTCGCCGCGATGCCGGCGTTGAGCGACTCGGTCGCCGCCGAGATCGGGATCGACACGATCGCGTCGCACGTCTCGGTCACGAGGCGCGAGAGACCCTGACCCTCGCTGCCGACCACGATGACGAGCGGGCGGTCGGCGAGCTCGAGACCCGGCAGGGCGATGTCGCCGCCGCCGTCGAGGCCGAGCACGAACACGCCCTCGGCCTTGAGCGCCTTGAGCGTCTGCGTCAGATTCGCCGCCATCGCGACGGGCGTCCGCGCCGCCGCGCCCGCCGAGGTCTTCCAGGCCGCCGCCGTGACGCCCACCGAACGGCGCTGCGGCACGATGACGCCGTGGCCGCCGAAGGCCGCCGTCGAGCGGATGATCGCGCCGAGATTGCGCGGGTCGGTCACCCCGTCGAGCGCTACCAGGAGCGGGGTCTGACCGCGGTCGACCGCGCGCGACACGAGGTCGAGCGGGTGGGCGTACTGGTACGCCGGCACGGTGATCGCGATGCCCTGGTTGACCGAGTTCTCGCCGGTCAACCGGTCGAGCTCGGGACGCATGACCTCGAGCACCGGGATGCCCTTCTTGGTGGCGAGCGCCAGCGCCTCCTTCACCCGGTCGTCCATCTCGACCCGGGCGGCGATGTACAGCGTGCTCGCCGGAACCTTCGCGCGCAGCGCCTCGAGCACCGAGTTGCGGCCGCTGACCACCTCGGTGTCGGCGTTCTTCTTCGGCGAGCGGGCGCGGCTCTGCTGCCCGCTTCCCGCGGATGCTCCCCCGGGGCCCTTCGCCGCGGCGAGACGCTCTTGCGCGGCCTTGCGCTTGCCCGCGGGGTGCCAGCTGCGGTCCTCCGCCTTCGGCGTCGGGCCGCGGCCCTCCAGGGCCTGGCGTCCTTGACCACCGGAGCCGACCGTCGCGCCCTTCTTCTTCTTGCTGGCGCCGGGGCGCCCGGGCTTAGCCATCGATACTCCAGTCGGTCGTGGTGGGGGTGTCTTCGAGCTGAATGCCGGCGGCGGTCAGCTCGTCACGGATGCGGTCGGCGGTCGCGAAGTCGCGGGCCGCGCGGGCGTCGCGGCGTTCAGCGAGCTTGCCCTCGACGAGAGCGGCGAGCGCGCGTGATGCGGCCGCGGCGACCGCTCCGCTCGGGGCGGCGTCGTCGAGGCCGAGGACCTCGACCATCGCCTCGACCTGCTCGAGCGCGGAGCGCGCGGCTGCCTCATCGCCGGAATCCAGCGCGCTGTTGCCCGCCCGCACGGTCTCGTGCAGCGCGGCGAGGGCCTGGGGAACCGCGAGGTCGTCATCGAGCGCGGCGGCGAAGGCGAGTGGGACGGCGTCGGCGAGGGCCGCGGGCAGCGCGAGCGCAGCATCCCCCGCCAGGCGCGCCCGCGCCCGCCCGCGGAACGCGCGGATGCGGCCCAGCGCCTCGCGCGCCTCATCGAGCGAGGTCGGCGTGTAGTCGATGGTCGAGCGGTAGTGGGCCGAGCCGAGCCAGTAGCGCACGACCGCCGGCTCGTGCGCGGCGAGCAGGTCGGCGGCGAACACCGAGTTGCCGAGCGACTTCGACATCTTCTGGCCCTCGACGGTCACCAGCCCGTTGTGCACCCAGTGCCGCGCGAAGGCGTGCCCGGCCGCGCTCGACTGAGCGAGCTCGTTCTCGTGGTGCGGGAAGCGAAGGTCGAGCCCTCCGCCGTGGATGTCGAAGGCCTCGCCGAGGTAGCGCGCCGCCATCGCCGAGCACTCGATGTGCCAGCCCGGGCGGCCGCTGCCCCACGGCGATGTCCAGTGCGCGCTCGCCGGCTCGTCGGCCTTGGCGCCCTTCCAGAGCGCGAAGTCGCGCGGGTCGCGTTTGGCGCGCGCGGGGGCGTCGGCGGCGTCCTCCATGTCGTCGGGGCTCTGCCGCGTGAGCGCGCCGTAGGTCGGCCAGCTGCGCACGTCGAAGTAGACGTCGCCGCTGCCGTCCGGCGCCGCGTAGGCGTGGCCGCGCTCGATGAGGGTCGCGATGAGGTCGTGCATCTGCGCGATGCTCGCCGTCGCGCGCGGCTCATACGTCGGGGGCAGGATGCCCAGTGCCCGGTACCCCGCCGTGAACTCGAGCTCGACGCGGTAGGCGAGCGCGTACCACGACTCCTCGTCGCTCGCGCCCGCGAGGATCTTGTCGTCGATGTCGGTGACGTTGCGGATGAACGTCACCCGGTACCCCCGCGCCGTGAGCCAGCGCCGCCACAGGTCGTAGACGAGGGCGCTGCGGAGGTGCCCGATGTGCGGAGCCGATTGCACCGTCGGGCCGCACACGTACATGCCGACATGCCCCTCGACGCGCGGTTCGAGGTCGACGACGGCCTGCTGCAGGCTGTCGTAGAGGCGCACGGTCACCGCCCCAGCCTACCGGCGGGGCTTCCTACTGAGTCAGCATGGCCGTTGCCACTGCGGCCACACCCTCGGCGCGGCCGGTGAAGCCGAGGCCGTCGCTGGTCGTGGCGGCGACGCTGACGGGGGCCCCGAGCATCCGCGTCAGCAGCGCCTCGACCTCGTGCCGGCGGGCGGCGAAGCGGGGGCGCTTCGCGACCACCTGCACGGCCACGTTGACAACCTCGAAGCCGGCATCGCGCACGAGCTCGAGCGTCGCGGTCAGAAACACCTCGCCGCGCGCCTCGGCGAACCGCGGGTCATCGACCCCGAACCGCGAGCCGATGTCGCCGAGCCCGGCCGCCGACAGCAAGGCGTCGCAGATCGCGTGGCAGATGGCATCGCCGTCGCTGTGGCCGGCGAGCCCGGGCTCGTCGGGCCAGTAGAGGCCGCCGAGCCACAGGGGCCGCGCGTCGTCGTACGCGTGCACATCGATGCCGATGCCCGTGCGCAGGGCGGGGCTCGCGCCGCGCAGCAGCTGCTCGGCCCGGCGCAGATCCCATGGAGTGGTCACCTTGAACGCGCGCTCGTCGCCCTCGACGGTGACGACGGGATGCCCGGCCGCGGCGAACACGCTGGCATCATCGGTGTGCTCGGCCCCGGGCGCGATGGCCGCGACCGCCGCGCGGTACTGCGCGAGCGGGAAGCCCTGCGGCGTCTGAACCGCGGCCAGCTGCGAACGGTCGACCTGTTCGAGCACGGCTCCGCTCGCGTCGCGCCGGGCGATCGTGTCGACCACGGCGAGCGCCGGGATGACCCCCGCGCGCTCGGCGCGCACGCGCTGCACCACGCGGGTGAAGACGTCGGGCGGCGTCAGCGCTCGCGCGGCGTCGTGCACGAGCACGACGTCGGCCGTGTCGTGCACCGCGGCGAGGCCGGCCGACACCGAGGCCGCGCGGCTGTCGCCGCCGACCACCACGGTGAGGGCATCCGCCGCCGGCCCCGCGACGCGGCGGCCGATCGTGAGAGCCTCGGCCCGGTGGCTGGCGGGAGCGACGACGACGACCTGCGCCGGCTCCGGCTGGTCGAACGCGCGCTCGAGGGCGTGCTCGAGCAGCGGCTTGCCCGCGAGGTCGACGAAGGCCTTCGGAATGCCGAGGCCCAGCCGGGTTCCGCTGCCGGCGGCGACGACGATGATCGCGAGGCGCGGCGCGGCCGCGGTCGAGGGCTCGGTCACACCCGGACGGTCAGCGTCGGGTCGCTCAGGAGGCGAGCACCTCGTCGAGCACCGTCGAGGCCTTCTCCTCGTCGGTCTTCTCGGCGAGAGCGAGCTCACTGATCAGGATCTGGCGGGCCTTCGCGAGCATCCGCTTCTCGCCCGCGCTCAGGCCGCGGTCTTGATCGCGGCGCCACAGGTCGCGCACGACCTCCGAGACCTTGATGACGTCGCCCGAGGCGAGCTTCTCGAGGTTGGCCTTGTAGCGGCGCGACCAGTTGGTGGGCTCCTCCGTGAAGGGGGCGCGCAGCACCTCGAAGACCTTGTCGAGACCCTCCTGGCCGATGACGTCGCGCACGCCGACGAGGTCGACGTTCTCGGCCGGCACCTCGATGGTCAGGTCGCCCTGCGTGACGTTGAGCTTGAGATAGAGCTTCTCTTCGCCCTTGATGATTCGGTTCTTCACTTCGATGATCGTGGCAGCCCCGTGGTGGGGGTATACGACCGTCTCGCCGACCTGGAAAAGCATGGATGGTGGTCCTTCCGCAGAACCTCCAGTCTACCACAGCGATCTCTCAGCAATCGGGGCCGGATGCCCGCCGCAGGCCCGCCGAACGCCTGCTGAACGCCCGCTAGACTGGGGAGGATCGGGCCGCGCCGGCCGCACTCCGCGCGAGCGCTCGGCCCCCCGTCGGCCTGTTAGGAGACCTCCCGTGAAATCTCGCGTTGCGGCGTCGATCGCTCTCGCGGCCGCCCTCATGCTCGGCGCCACCGGGTGCACCTTCTCGGCGAACATCGCGACCGAGAAGCCCTACGACCCGAGCGACGGCGTCGGCGCCGAGGTCGGCGAGCTCTCGATCCGCAACGCCCTGCTCATCGGCGACGACCCGGAGGAGCTCAACCTCGTCATGACGGTCGTCAGCGCGGCTGACACCGACCGCCGCGTCACCGTGCAGTGGGAGGCCGACGGCGAGCGCGTGACCGAGGAGATCTTCGTCAGCGCGAACGGCCGCACGGCCTTCGGCGGCCCGGAGCAGGACCAGCTGCTCATCACCGGCAGCGGCGCCACCATCGGCGGTCTCGTCCCCGTGTTCTTCGCGTACCCCGGCGCCGAGGGCGTCGAGGTGCTCATCCCGGTGCTCGACGGATCGCTGCCGGAGTACGAGCTCTACATTCCGTAGCGCGCCCTGGGGACGACGAAGCCCCTGGCGCGCCCTCCGGGGTGAGTAGTCGCCGGGGGCGAATGAGTAGTGCCGCCCGGCACTGAGTAGTGCGCCTCGACCTCCGCGTTCGTAGCGTGAGGATGTCGGCCCGACCGGGTCGGCATCCCCTCCTCGAACCCGGAGACACGCATGTCCACCACCCCTACCCGCGCGCGAGCCACCCGAGTGCTCGCCGCCCTCGCCGCCGGCGCGCTCGCCCTCGGCGGTCTCACTGCGCTCGACACCTCGAGCGTTTCCCCCGCTGCAGCGCTCGGAAGCCTCGGCGAACTGACGACCGACGACAGCCCGTACGGTGTCGGTGTGTCACCGAATGGCGACGTCGCACTTGTCGCCAACTCGAGCATCAACAACACGGACGGCACTGTCACGTTTATCGAGATCACCGACGTCTTCACTGTTGCCGAGACGGTCGCCATC
>JAIXXG010000080.1 GCA_027490915.1 Microbacteriaceae bacterium | reverse complement strand
TCGATGTGCGGGTAGGTGCGCTCGAGCACGGTGCGCTCCCATTCGCCGAAGGTCGGCATGCCCGACCCCGAGCTGCCGCACACCACGAGCTCGAGCGTCGGGTCGGCCATCTTCATCGCCGCCGCGGTGCGGGCCGCGAGGGTGCCGTAGTCGTGCGCCGACATCGCGCCGATCTGCCACGGGCCGTCCATCTCGTTGCCGAGGCACCACATGCGCACGTTGTAGGGCTCGGGTGCACCGTTGCGCACCCGCCAGTCAGAGAGGTGCGTTCCCGAGGGGTGGTTGACGTACTCGAGCAGGTCGAGCGCCTCGAGCACCCCCCGGGTGGCGAGGTTGACGGCGAGCATGAGCTCGGCATCCACGAGGCGGCACCAGGCGGCGAACTCGTCGACGCCGATCTGGTTCGACTCGATCGTGCGCCACGCGAGGTCGCGCCGCACCGGGCGTGTCTCGCGCGGTCCTACGCCGTCTTCCCAGCGGTAGCCCGACACGAAGTTGCCGCCCGGGTAGCGAATGGTCGACACCCCGAGCTCGCGCACGAGCGCGATGACGTCGCGCCGGAATCCCTGCTCGTCGGCCTCGGGGTGGCCGGGCTCGGAGATGCCGTCGTAGACGCACCGGCCGAGGTGCTCGACGAACGACCCGAAGGTGCGCCGGCTCACCGGGGCGACGGCGGCGGCCGGGTCGATGACGATCGTCGTGGTGGGCACGGCCGTGCTCCTCTCAGACAGCGGTGTCGTGAGCGCGCGCGAAGGCCGCGGCGTACGCGGCGCGCACCTGCGGCTGTGCGGGATGCTCGAGCGCCGCGTGCACCGCGAGCGCCCACGGCGGGGTCGGGCCGAGCAGCTCGCCCGCCTGCCGCGCCGCCCCGCGCGCGACGTACTCACCGGGCTCCGGAACGACGACCGGCACGCCGAAGACCTGCGCGGCGATCGTCGACACGGCGGCCGACCGCGCCGCGCCGCCGACGAGCAGCAGCCGCTGGGGTCGCAGCCCGAGCCGCGTGATGGCGTCGAGCCCGTCGGCGAGGCCGCAGAGCATCCCTTCGATGGCGGCGCGGGCGAGGTTCTCGCGCGTGGTCGACCCGAGGGTCATGCCGCTGAGCGTCGCGGTGGCGTCGGGCAGGTTGGGCGTGCGCTCGCCCTCGAAGTAGGGCAGCAGCACGAGCCCACCGGCCCCCGGGTCGGCCGCGAGCGCGAGGTCGGCGAGGCCGTCGTGATCGACGCCGAGCAGGGCGGTGACGGCGTCGAGCACGCGCGCGGCGTTGAGCGTCGCGACGAGGGGCAGGTGGGCGCCGGCCGCGTCGGCGAAGCCCGCCACCGCTCCGGTCTCGTCGACGATCGGCTCGGGGCTCACGGCGAAGACCGTGCCGCTCGTGCCGATCGAGACGACGACATCGCCGGATGCGGCGCCGAGGCCGAGCGCCGCTGCCGCGTTGTCGCCCGCGCCCGGGCCGACGAGAACCCCCGCGCGCGATCCCCGCAACTCAGGAGTCGCGGCGGCGATCGCCGCCGACTCGCCGGGGCCGAGCACACGCGGCAGCACCACGGCCGCGGCGTCTCCTGAATTGTGGAGACGCCCGGAGGTGCGGGTAGGGTCGGCCTCGCGCGCCGGGCGCCCGAGCGCGAGCGCGAACAGGTCGAGGTCGTACGCGCCCGTCGTCGGCGACCAATAACCCGTACCGCTCGCGTCGGAGCGGTCGGTGACGAGCTCGTCGAGCACGGGCCCGAGCGGGCTCTCGCCGAGCGGCCCGTAGCCGCGCAGCCGCCAGGTCAGCCAGTCGTGGGGCAGGGCGACGGCCGCGATGCGCGCCACGAGGTCGGGCTCGTGGTCGCGCATCCATCGCAATTTGGTCGCCGTGAACGACGCGACCGGCACCAGGCCCGTGCGCGCGGCGTAGGCGGCGGCCCCCACCTCGGCGATGAGGTCGGCCGCGGCGCCGGCCGAGCGCGTGTCGTTCCAGAGCAGGGCGTCGCGCACCACGCGACCGTCGGCGTCGAGCGCGACGAGCCCGTGCTGCTGCCCGCCGACCGCGATCGCCGCGACATCGGCGAGCCCGCCCGCGGCGTCGACAGCGGCGACGAAAGCAGCCCACCAGGCGGCCGGGTCGACGGCGGTGCCGTCGGGATGCGGGGCCCGCCCCTCCCGGACGACCGCACCCGTCTCGGCCTCGACGATCAGCACCTTGCAGCTCTGCGTCGAGGTGTCGACGCCCGCGACCAGGGTCATGGCAGTGGCGTCGTGTGCGCCGCGCACCGGCTAGCGCGCACCCATGAGGTGCTCGGTGGCGAGCTGCTGCAGCCGCACGAACCCGAAGCCCTTGCTGTTGTAGTAGGCGCTCGGGTCGAACTCCTCGAAGGCGCTGCGGTCGGCGAGCAGGTCGTCGATGCTCTCGCCCTCGCCGAGGGTGGGCTGCGCGAGCTCGGCGACGCGGGCGGCGGCGAGCGCCTCCTGCACCTCCGGGTCGGCCCGGAAGGCCGCCGCGCGCTCCTTGAGCAGCAGGTACATGCGCATGTTGGCAGCGGCCGAGGCCCACACGCCGGTCTCGTCTTCGGTGCGCGAGGGCTTGTAGTCGAAGTGGCGCGGGCCGTCGTAGGCGCGTCCGCCGTCGGGCCCGCCGTTCTCGAGCAGGTCGACGAGCGAGAAGGCGTTGTGCAGGTCGCCGTGGCCGAAGACGAGGTCTTGGTCGTACTTGATGCCGCGCTGACCGTTGAGGTCGATGTGGAAGAGCTTGCCCGCCTCGAGCGCCTGCGCGATGCCGGCCGTGAAGTTCAGCCCGGCCATCTGCTCGTGGCCGACCTCGGGGTTGAGGCCGACGAGGTGCGGGTGCTCGAGCGTCTCGATGAAGGCCATCGCGTGCCCGACGGTCGGCAGCAGGATGTCGCCGCGCGGCTCGTTGGGCTTGGGCTCGATGGCGAAGCGGATGCCATAGCCCTTGTCGGTGACGTACTGGGTCAGGATGTTGACGGCCTCGCGGTACCGGGCGATCGCCGCGCGCACATCCTTGGCGGCGTCGTACTCGGCGCCCTCGCGACCACCCCACATGACGAAGGTGTGCGCGCCGAGCTCAGCGGCGAGGTCGAGGTTGCGCAGCACCTTGCGCAGAGCGAACCGACGCACGGCGCGGTCGTTCGAGGTGAACCCGCCGTCTTTGAACACGGGCGCGCTGAACAGGTTGGTGGTGATCATGGGCACCTGGATGCCCGTCGCGGCCTTCGCGGCGATGAGGCGGTCGATCTGCGCGCGCCGCTCTGCGTCGGTCGAGCCGAAGGCGAAGAGGTCGTCGTCGTGGAGGGTCAGGCCGTAGGCACCGAGCTCGGCGAGCTTCTCGACGACATGCACGACGTCGAGAGCAGCGCGCGTCGGCCCGCCGAACGGGTCGGCCCCGTTGTAGCCGACCGTCCAGAGGCCGAAGGTGAACTTGTCTGCGGGGGTCGGCGCCAGTGCCATGGTGGGTCTCCTCGTGCGGGTCCGTCAGGACGCTCCGCTATTTGTTGGTCGTCACAACGTATCACGCACGCGCGATCCGGGCCAGACTGGAGGCATGCCCTCCGCACGCTCGACCACCCTCGACGCCAACACCGTGCGCCGCCGCAACCTGGCCGCGGTGCTCGACCTCGTGCACCGGCGCCGCGGCGTCACCCGGGCCGACCTCACGCGCGCCCTCGGGCTTAACCGCTCGACCATCGGCGACCTCGTGACCGTGCTCGTCGACCACCAGTGGGTCGACGAGCGCGACGATCAGCGCCGAGCGGGCGTGGGCCGCCCGAGCCCGCTCGTGGTCACGCGCGACCGCTGGCTGGTCGCCGCCGTCAACCCCGAGCTCGACGTCATCGACATCGGCCTCGTGTCACTCGGCGGCGACATCGTCGAGCGCTCCCGCACCGTCGTCGACCGCCCGACACCGGCCGAGGTCGTCGCGATCACCGCGCGCGTCATCGGCGACCTGGCCGCTCGGCGGCCGGAGGCGCGCGTGCTCGGCACCGGGGTGGCCGTTCCCGGTCTGGTGCGACGCGAGGACGGCTGCGTGCGCCTGGCCCCCCGGCTCGGCTGGCGCGACGAACCCCTCGGCGCGATGCTGAACGCCCAGCTCGGCATGCCGGTGGAGGTCGCGAACGACGCCCACCTCGGTGCGCGCGCCGAGCTGACCTTCGGCGCCGGACGCGGCGCGGCGAGCCTGCTGTACCTCAACGGCGGCGCGAGCGGCATCGGCGGCGGCATCGTCGTCGACGGTCGTGCCGTCACCGGCTCGGCGGGCTACGCGGGCGAGATCGGGCATCTGAGCGTCGACCCGCAGGGCGAGCGGTGCGCGTGCGGCGCGCGCGGCTGCCTCGAGACCGTCGTGCGGCGCGACGCGCTGGCAGCGGCGGTCGGCCTCGAGCATCCCGACGACGACACGCTCGATGCGGCGCTGCAGGCGGCGGTCGCCGCGGGGTCGGCGACGGTGCAGGATGCCCTCCGCGAGCAGCTCGGCTGGCTCGCCATCGCCCTGCGCAGCGCCGTGAACCTGCTCAACCCCGAGCACATCGTGCTCGGCGGGCACCTCGCCGCCCTGTGGCGGGCGCTCTCCGCCGACCAGCGGGAGGCCGCGCTCGCCGATGCGCTCGCGGTGAGCGCGAGCGCCGCGCGCCTCGACGTCGCCGAGCTCGGCTCGACCCGACTGCTCATCGGCGCCGCCGAGCTGGCCTGGGACCGCCTGATCACCGATCCGACCGAGGTTCCGCTCGACGCCGTCAGGTCGTAATTTTCGGCGCTAGGCTTCGAAACATGACACCGCCGCGCGTGACCCTCGCCGCCGTGGCCGACGAGGCCGGGGTGTCGCTCGCCACCATCTCGAAGGTGCTCAACGGGCGGCCCGACGTCGCCGCCGACACCCGCGAGCGCATCGAGGCCCTGCTCGCCGAGCGCGGCTACCGACGCCGCGTCGGGGCGACGGCCACGCCCGCCGAGCTCATCGAACTCGTCTTCCACGAGCTCGACCGCATCTGGTCGATGGAGCTCATCGACGGGGTCGAATCGGTCGCGAAAGAGCACGGCCTGAGCGTCGTGCTGACCGTGACCGGCGACCGCCACTCGCCCGGGGCCGACTGGCTCGAGGGCGTGCTCCGGCGCCGACCGGCGGGCGTCGTGCTCGTGTTCTCCGATCTGCCGCGGTCGCTGCGCGAGCGCCTCCGCGCGCGCGCCATCCCCTTCGCCATCGTCGACCCGGCCGGCGACCCCTCGCCCGACGTGCCCTCGGTGGGCTCGGCCAACTGGTCGGGCGGACTCGCCGCCACCCGCCATCTCATCGAGCTCGGCCACCGCCGCATCGCGGCGATCACGGGGCCGGAGGACATGATGTGCTCGCTCGCGCGGCTCGACGGGTTCCGGTCGGCGATGAACTCGGTGGGCCTGCCGATCGAGCCCGGCTTCGAGCGTTTCGGCGACTTCCACGTCGAGGGCGGCCGGCGGCAGGCCCACGAGCTGCTCTCGCTGCCCGATCGACCGACCGCGATCTTCGCCGGCAGCGACCTGCAGGCCCTCGGCGCCCTCGAGGCCGCGCGCGCTCTCGGTCTGCGCGTGCCCGACGACGTGTCGATCGTCGGCTACGACGACATCCCGCTCAGCCGCTGGGTGAGCCCGCGCCTGACCACCGTGCACCAGCCCCTGCGGCAGATGGGCGTGGAGGCCGCGAAGCTCGTGCTCGCCCTGCGCGACGAGCAGCCCGCGGCGTCGAGCAGCGCGCCCGCGGCGCGCATGGACCTCGCGACGAGCCTGGTCGTGCGCGACAGCACGGCGCCGCCGCCGGCAGCCTGAGCACGCCCCGACGTCGCGGGCCTAGACCGTGATGGTCGCCGTCGTCTCGCCGACGGGGATGCTCACCTCGGCCCGTGCCGCATCACCCACCCGCACGCGGTAGTCGCCGGAGAACCCGCGCACGCGCGCGACCCCGTCGGCGTCGGTCACCACCGTGGTCGGAGCGAGCCACCACTCGCCCTTCAGCAGACCGTGCAGCGCGTCGTAGCTCGGCTTGCGGCTGCCGTCGGCGCGCAGTAGCCCGACGGGCGCACCGAGCCACGCGCCACGGTCGGTGAGCCCCCAGTAGGTGATCGACTCGACAGCCGGATGCCCGACCAGCAGACGGTAGTGCTCGACGATCTCGCGCGCCTGGCGCTCCTCTCCGTCGGGAGTCGAGGGCCACGTGGCCGGCCGGTAGTCGTTGAGGTCGACGATGTCGGCCGGCATGAGGTCGCCCGACACGATCGTGGTCTCGGTGAAGTGCAGGGGCAGCCCGAAGCGGGCGAAGCGGTCGGCGATGTCGAGCAGCTGCTCGCCGCGGAAGCCCTGGTGCATGTGCGTCTGCACGCCGATGGCATCGAGCGCGACGCCCGCATCCAGCACCTGCTCGATCAGACGCACGTAGTCGTCGGAGAGGTCGAAGTCGTTGAGCAGCAGACGCGCCCCGGGGGCACCCGCGCGCGCCTCGTCGACGACGAGCCGCACGAGCGGCACCCGGCCGCGGGCGCGGGCGAGGCGGCTGATCGCGTTGGGCACGCCGTCGGGCTCGTTGACGAAGTCGGGCATGATGACGACCTCGTTGATGACGTCCCACTCGTCGACCAAGCCCGCGAAGTCGCGCATCTCGCGGCGGATGCGCTCGACCACCCGCCGCTCGACCTCGTCGGTCGGCAGGCCGTCGAGCCAGGCCGCCTTGACGGTGTGCCACACGAGCGGGTGACCCTTCACGCGCACGCCGCGCTCGTGCAGCCAGCGTGCCGCGGCCTGCAGCTCGGCGGTGCGAGGATGCCCGGGCTCGGGCTCGAAGTCGCCCCAGTAGAACGGCAGCACCCCGAGGCCGAACAGCGCGAGCCAGTCGTCGGCGAGCGCCGCATCCAGCGGGGCGCGACCGTTCGCGTGGTCGATGAGGTCGAACGCGATGCAGCCGAAGGCGAACGCGTGGCGCACCTGCTCGACGTGCAGGGTGCACCCGACCACGGGCGCGGCGTCACGGTCGACGACCCGCACGGTCACCGTGCCGCGCCGGTGCGCGGGACCGTCGGTCGGCGCCGACGCGTCGATCACGGAGCGGCCACCACCTCGAAGCGCGGGTGCAGCGGGCGATCGGCGCCCACCTCGCGCACCGAGCCCGTGAGCGCGATCGTCGTGCTCAGCGGGATGTCGCTGCTCGAGCGCCCGAAGCCCAGCACGATGTCGCCTGGCTCGACGATGCGACGCCCATCGACGCCCGTGAAGGCGGCGAGCGCGGCGGGCACGCTCACGGCGACCCGCACGCTGCCGCCCGCCGGAACGACGACGCGCTGAAAGCCGATGAGCCGCTGCACGGGCCGCACCACCGACGCGACCGGGTCGTTCAAGTACAGCTGCACAACCTCGTGAGCCGGGCGGTCGCCGGTGTTGACGAGCCGCAGCGACAGCATGGCCTCGCCATCGACCCCGATCTCCCGGTCGGGGCACTCGAGGTCGGTCCAGAGGGCGGCGGAGTAGCCGAGACCGTGCCCGAAGGGGTAGGCCGCGGTCGGGTCGATGTTCGACACCTCGCTGACCCGGGCGAGCGGCGCCGCCAGGTACGTCGACGGCTGCACACCGGGGTGCGCCGGGATGCTCACCGGCAGTCGCCCGGAGGGCTCGACCCGCCCGCTCAGCACGCCAGCGATCGCGCCCGCGCCCTCCTCGCCGGGGAAGAACGTCTGCACGATCGCGGCGGCCCGCTCGGGCGCCGAGCCGAGAGCGTACGGCCGACCGCTCAGCAGCACCGCGACCACCGGGGTGCCCGTGTCGAGCAGGGCGTCGAGCAGGTGCTGCTGCGCTCCGGGCAGCGCGAGGTCGGGGGCGTCGCAGCCCTCGCCGCTCGTGCCGCGCCCGAAGAGGCCCGCGCGGTCGCCGAGCACGACGATGGCGACGTCGGCCCCGCGCGCGGCGTCGACAGCGGCCGGAATTCCGCTCGTGTCGCCGTCGTCGATGCCGGTGCCGCGCTCGTGCCGCACGTCGGCGCCGGCGAACTCGGCCTGCAGCGCGTCGAGCACCGTGGCGATCTCGATGCCCATCGCGACGCCGGGATGCTGGCTCACGACATGCGTCGGAAACGAGTAGCAGCCGAGCATCGCATAGCGCTCGTCGGCGTTGGGCCCGACGACGGCGACGCGCTGCGCCCCCCGCAGCGGCAGGGTGCCGTCGTTGCGCAGCAGCACCACGGCCCGCTCGGCGAGCTTACGCGCGAGCGCCCGGTTGCCCGGCGGGTCGAGGTCGATGGTGCCGCGCACGCTCGCCGCATCCGATCGGTCGGCCGACACCGCGAGAGCCGGCGGCTCGGCCCGCCAGTCGGCGTCGAGCAGACCGAGCTCGAGCTTCTGGTGCAGCACGCGCCGCAGGGCGCGGTCGACGAGCGCCTCGGGCACGATGCCGCGCTCGACCGCCTCGGTGAGCGGCCCGCCGAAGGTCTTGACGGTCGGCAGCTCGACGTCGATGCCGGCATCGAGCGCCGCGCCCGCGGCCTCGGCCCAGGTCGCGGCAGTGCCGTGCAGCAGGCGCAGGAACGCGATGGCGAAGTAGTCGGCCACGACGGTGCCGGAGAAGCCCCACTCGTCGCGCAGCAGCTCGGTGAGCAGCCGCTTGTCGGCGGCGCTCGGCACCCCATCGATGTCGGAGTACGAGTTCATGACGCTGCGCGCGCCGCCCTCGCGCACCGCCATCTCGAACGGCGGCAGCAGCACGTCGGCGAGCTCGCGCGGCCCGACCGACACGGGTGCCAGGTTGCGCCCGGCCCGCGAGGCCGAGTAGCCCACGAAGTGCTTGAGCGTGGCGACGATGCCCGCCGTCTCGAGCCCGCGCACGTAGGCGCTGCCGATCGTGCCGACGAGGTACGGGTCCTCCCCGATGGTCTCCTCCACCCGGCCCCAGCGCGCGTCGCGCACGACATCGAGCACCGGGGCGAGGCCCTGGTGGATGCCCACCGCACGCATGTCCGCCCCGATGCGCCTCGCCATCGACTCGATGAGCTCGGCGTCGAAGGTCGCCCCCCAGCTCAGGGGAACGGGGTACGCGGTCGCACCCCAGGCGGCGAAGCCGGCGAGGCACTCCTCATGCGCCATGGCCGGGATTCCGAAGCGACTGCGCTCGACGATGCGCCGCTGGGTGGTCGCGAGCGAGAGGGCGGCGACCCCCGCGTCGACGGGCGCCGTGCCGAAGGGACGGGTGAGCTGGCCGAGGCCGTGCTCGAGCAGGGCATCCAGGTCGATGGCGTCGTCCATCGCGTGCTGGTGGGGCGCGACGTCGCCGCCGCCGGTGTCGGCTCCAACCCACACCCCGTAGAGCTGCGCGAGCTTCTCGGGCAAGGTCATGGCCGCGACGAGCGACTCGACGCGCTCGGCGGGCGTGAGCGACGCATCCCGCCACGGTGCAGTACCGGCCGCGGGCGCGGCCGGCGAGGTGTGCATGGTCATCCCTTGACGGCTCCTGTCAGGCCGCCGACGATGCGCTTCTCGGCCGCCAGGAAGAAGGCGAGGGCGGGAAGCATCGACAGCGAGGTGTAGGCCAGCACCGCTCCGGTGTCGGCCGAGTACTGGGTCGAGAACTGCTGCACGCCGAGCGGCAGCGTCCACAGCTCTTGCGGCATGCCGCCCGCGGCGAGCACCAGCAGCGGAAGCAGGTAGGCGTTCCAGCTGCCGATGAAGGCGAGCACGCCGACCGTCACGAGGCCCGGCGAGGAGAGCGGCAGCAGGATGCGCCAGAAGAACCCGATGCGCGTCGCGCCGTCGATCACCGCGGCCTCCTCGAGCTCGGCCGGGATCGCCCGCAGGAACGGCACGAGGATGATGATCGTCGTCGGCAGCGCGAACGCCACCTGCGGGATGATCAGGCCGAGGAACGAGCCCTGCAGCCCGAGATCGCGCAGCAGCACCGACAGCGGCAGGGCCGCGACGGTCAGCGGGAACATGAGGCCCGCGGCGAAGAGCGCGTAGATGACGCCGCGACCGCGGAAGCTGTAGCGCGCGATCACGAACGCGGCCATGACCCCGAGGATCACCACGCCGAGCGTCGTTCCGAGCCCGACGAGCGACGACGAGAACACCGAGCCCCAGAATCGCGTCGAGGTGAGCACCGTCAGGTAGCTCTCGAACGACCACGGGTTGGGCCAGCCCGCCGGGTCGGCGTTGATGTCCGGCGTTGTGCGGAATCCGCCGATCCAGACGTAGGCGACGGGGGCGACGGATGCGGTGACCACGAGCAGCGCGACGAGGTACACGCCGGGCGCGCTCCAGTCGACGGGTCGGCGGCGGCGCGCCGGTGCGGCGCCGCGGGCCGTGCCGGACCGGGCTGCTTCGGTGTGGGTGGTGGGCAGTGTCGTGGTCATCAGCGCACTCCGCTCGTGACGGCTCCGGCCAGATCGCGTCGCATCGCGAAGCGCTGGTAGAGCAGGGCGACGACGAGCGAGATCACGAAGAGGATGACCGCGATCGCGCTGCCGTAGCCGTACTGTCCCTGCCCGTACTGGATGAGGTACACGGCCATCGTGTTGGTGGCCCCGACGGGGCCGCCCTTCGTGGTGACCCACACCATGTCGAACAGCTGCAGCGAGCCGATCATCGACAGGAAGATCCAGATGCGGATGGTCGGGGCGAGCAGGGGAAGGGTGATGCGGGTCTGGATCTGCCACCAGTTCGCGCCGTCGATCGCGGCGGCCTCGTGCAGCTCCTCCGGCACGCCCTGCAACCCGGCGAGCATGAGCAGGATCGCGAAGCCCAGGTACTTCCAGCTGAGGATGCCGAACATCACCCACAGGGCGATGTCGGGATTGGCGAGCCAGGGCTGGGTGAGCTCGCCGAGCCCGATGGCCTCGAGCAGCGCGTTGACACCGCCGCGCGGCGAGAGCAGGAGCTTCCACGAGAGACCGGCGATGACCTCGGCGAGCACGTAGGGCACGAAGATCAGGGCGCGGATGAAAGAGCGGCCGGGCAGCTTGCGGTTGAGCAGCAGGGCGATCGCGATCGCGATCGGGCCCTGGATGAGCACCGAGGCGATGACGATCGTGACGTTGTTGCCGATCGCGCCGAGGAAGAGCGGATCGGTGAAGGCGCGCACGTAGTTGTCGATGCCGACGAAGCGCTCGAGCGGCCCGAGGCCGTTCCAGTTGTAGAAGCTGTACACGCCCGCGAGCACGACCGGCAGGATCACGAAGGTGATGAAGACGATGAGGGCCGGGCCGGCGAACAGGGCGATCTCGAGCCACTTTCGGCCATCGCGCGCGCGACGGCCGTCGCGGGCAGCGCGGCTCGGGGTGGAGGCGGACGGGGGTGCGGAGGCAGGGGCAGGGCCCGCGGAGACCGCGGGCCCTGCCGTCAGCTGATCAGTCATGTCGGAGCTACAGCGCGGCGGCCGTGTCCTTCAGCGCCGTGACCACGTCCTCCGGGGTTCCCACCCCGCCGAAGATGTTCACGATCGCCTGGTTCAGCGGGTTGCCGAACTCCGGGCCGAGGGCGCTGTCGAGCCACAGCTGCACGAACGACGATCCCGCGAGGCCCGCAGCGATCTGCTGCAGGTTCTCGTCCTCGAGGCTGTCGGCGGCGGCCGGGTGCGCGGCGATGCCAGCACCGGTCGCGGCGAAGCGCTGCTGCACCTCGGCGCTGTGGATGTACTTCAGCAGCTCGACCGCGATGTCGGGAGCGTCGGCGCTGACACCGAAGCCGTCGCCGCCACCCATGGTCACGGTCGGGTCGCCCTCACCACCGGGAACGGAAGGGAAGGGGAACCAGCTGAGGAACTCCGGCACGGTGGTGTCGGGAGTCAGCGAGCCGATGACGCCCGAGTTCCAGGGGCCCATGAACTCCATCGCGACGTTGCCGTTGGCGAGCAGACCCGCCGAGCTGTCGGCGCCGGTCTGCGCCGGGGTGGCGAGGAAGCCCTCGTTGAACGGCTCGGTCTCGAGGAACTCCTGCAGGTTCTCGCCCGCCTCGATCCAGCACGGGTCGTCGAAGTTGCGCTCGGGGATCGCCGTCTGCAGGGTCTCGACCGAGCAGGCGTTGAGTGCGAACTGGTACCACCAGTGGCCGGCCGGCCACAGGTCGCCGGCACCGACCGAGAACGGCGTGATGCCCTCGGCCTTGAGCGCCGCGGCGGCGTCGACGAGCTCGTCGAGCGTCTCCGGCGGGGAGTCGATGCCCGCCTGGGCGAACAGGTCGGCGTTGTACCAGATGCCGGTGATGCCGAACGAGAACGGCAGCGCGTACTGGCGGCCGTCGACCTCCCACGGCTTGACCGCTCCGCCGATCTCGGCGATCAGGTCAGCGGCGTCGTCGGTGAGGTCGCGCAGGTAGCCGGCCTCGGCCTGAGCCCGGACCTCGCCACCCGGCCACACCTGGAAGATGTCGGGCGCGTCGCCCGACTGCAGGGCGTTCGGGATGAGCGTGCGCTGCAGGTCTTCGTTCTGGTACCCGGTGACCTCGACGGTGACGCCGGGGTTGGCCGCCTCGAACTCGGCGGCGACATCGGCCCACAGGCCCTGCAGCGGGTCGGACGTGGCGTTGTGCCACCAGCGGATGGTGACGCCCTCTCCTTCACCGGCGTTGTCGTCGGCCGGCGCGCACGCGGCGAGCCCTCCGACCGTGACGCTGATGGCTGCGATCGCAGCCCAGCGGGTTGCTGCTCTCTTGTTCATCGTTGAACCTCTCGAAAGTTTCGACATCTTTGCCGAAAGTGACGCGGACGAGTCGAATATACGTCGAGCCTCAATTGCTGTCAACAACAACATATTGCGAATCGGCCACGCCCTCCCGACTGTCGCACGCGCGGTCGACGGATGCTCGCGCGCGGCCCGGCGCGGTCGAGCCCGCGACGCAGACCGGACTCTCTGCCTCGGCCCGGGTTAAGCCGGAACGCCGCGCGACGCGAGGTCGCCGAGCAGCGCCTCGCGCAGCTCGTCGTCGACGGGCTCGCCCATCGCACCGATCGCATCCTGCACCGACGCCACCCGGGTCGAGCCGATCACCGGCCAGTAGCCAGGCAGCGCGACCAGCATCGCGGCGAGCGTCAACCGGTGCACCGACGCCCCGCGCTGGGTCGCGAGGGCAGCGACGTGCGGCACGCGCGTCGCGAGCGGAGCGGCTCGGGGGCCGCCGAACGGCGCGTAGCCGAAGAAGTCGATGCCCGCGTCGCGGCAGTGGTGATACTCGGCGAAGCTGTCGACGCCGAGGCCGAGACGGTTCTGCACCGCGTCGATCGGGGCGACCGCGAGAGCGCGGTCGATGAGGTCGATGGGCGCGTTCGACAGGCCGACCGCGCGCGCGAGCCCGTCCTCCCGCAGGGCGGCGAGCGCCGCCACCGACTCCTCGAGGTCGTCGACGCGGTCGGCGCGGTGCAGCAGCAGGAGGTCGAGGGGGCGGCCGAGCAGCTCGGCGCTGCGCTCGGCGTCGGCGCGCATCCGCTCGGCGCTGCCGTCGCTGTTCCAGGCGTTCGCCGCGGCGCGGTAATGGCCGGCCTTCGTGATGATCGGCAGCCCGGGGCGCCGCGCGCGCCCCTCGGCAGCGAGCCGCTCGCCGACCCCGTCGTCATCGAGGCGCGCGTAGGCCCGCGCCGTGTCGAGGGCGAGAACCCCGGCGTCGACGGCGGCAGCGATCACCGCGCGGGCGTTGTCGTCGGTCGCCTCCTCATTGAGCACGAGGGCGGCGATGCCGAGCACCACACCAGGGCGGTCGAGCACGGGGGTCACGCTCTCGAGCGTAGGGGGTCAGGCGAGAGAGCCGACAGTCCTGGCGGGCGGCCGCTCGAACGCGCGATCCACCCCGTACACTTGTCTAACAATCTGCTACGCTCGCCCGCATGAGCAGTGAAGCCCTCGCCGTCACGCGCGTGCCCGATGCGGTGTACGAGGCGCTGCGCGAGAGCATCCTGAGCCAGCGCGAAGCGCCCGGGTCGGCCATCACCGAGCAGGCCGTCGCCGAGCGGTTCGGCGTCGCCCGCCCGACCGCGAAGGTCGCACTCGAACGGCTCGTCGCCGACGGGCTGCTGCGGCGCGAGGCGCACAAGACCGCGCGGGTTCCCGAGCTCACACGCGACGACATCGTCGACCTCTACGCCAACCGCGCCATCGTCGAGGAGGCCGCGCTGCGCACCCTCGCCGCCGACGGGGTTGTTCCGATGGCGGCCATCGCGGCGCAGCGGATGCTCACCGACGCCGCGACCGCCGCGCACTCCGCCGCCCCGGGCGCCGCGGTTCCCTCGGCGATCGCTCGCGCCGACATCGCGTTTCACCGCGCTCTCGTCGAGGCGCAGCGCTCCCCCCGGCTCGCGCGCCTGCACGCCCTGCTCATGGGCGAGATCGAGCTGTGCATCGGGCAGGTGCTCGGCCACCGGCTGATGGCGATCGACGACGTCGTCACGCAGCACCAGGGCATTCTCGACGCGGTCGCCGCCGGCGACCCCGAGCGCGCCGGCTCGCTCACCCGCGCCCACATCGAGGGCGCGCGCGACCGCCTGCTCGCCCGCTACGACTCCCAGCTCGCCGACACTGCCCCGACAGAGGACTGACCGATGGTGAAACGCCGCTTCCCCCGCCAGAAAGAGCTCGCGCCGCTCATGCGATTCAAGGCGCCGACCGTCAACGCCAAGAAGCGACGCCTGCAGAGCGCCCTGACGATCGCCGACCTGCGCGCGATAGCGCAGCGCCGCACGCCGAAGGCGCCGTTCGACTACACCGAGGGCGCGGCCGAGGGCGAGCTCAGCCTCGCGCGGGCGCGGCAGGCCTTCAGTGACATCGAGTTCCACCCCGCGATCCTGCGCGACGTGAGCCAGGTCGACACCGGATGGGAGGTGCTCGGTCAGCGCGTCGAGCTGCCCTTCGGCATCGCGCCCACCGGCTTCACGCGCATGATGCACACTGAGGGCGAGGTGGCCGGCGCCTCCGCGGCGGCTGCGGCGGGCATCCCGTTCTCGCTGTCGACGATGGGCACGACGAGCATCGAGGATGTTCGCGCAGCGGCCCCCGACGGCCGCAACTGGTTTCAGCTCTACATGTGGAAAGACCGCGAGCGCTCGATGCAGCTCGTCGAGCGCGCCGCCGCCGCGGGCTTCGACACCCTGCTCGTCACCGTCGACGTGCCGGTCGCGGGCGCGCGCCTGCGCGACAAGCGCAACGGCTTCTCGATTCCCCCGGCGCTCACGGTCGGCACGATCGTCAACGCGATCCCGCGCCCCTGGTGGTGGTGGGACTTCCTGACCACCGAGCCGCTCGCCTTCGCGAGTCTCTCGAGCTGGGACGGCACGGTCGCCGAGCTGCTCGACTTCATGTTCGACCCCACGGTCACCTACGACGACCTGAGGTGGATCAAGGAGCAGTGGCCCGGCAAGCTCGTCGTGAAGGGCGTGCAAACCGTCGACGACGCGAAGCGCCTCACCGACCTCGGCGTCGACGGCATCACGCTCTCGAACCACGGCGGGCGGCAGCTCGACCGCGCGCCGATCCCCTTCCACCTGCTGCCCGCGGTCGTGCGCGAGGTCGGGAAAGACACCGAGGTGCACCTCGACACGGGCATCATGTCGGGCGCCGACATCGTCGCCTCGGTTGCTCTCGGCGCCCGCTTTACGCTCATCGGCCGCGCCTACCTCTACGGCCTCATGGCCGGCGGGCGCGAGGGCGTCGACCGCGCCATCGAGATCCTCCGCGGAGAGATCACCCGCACCATGAAGCTGCTCGGCGTGCGCTCGCTCGACGAGCTCGAGCCAGGCCATGTG
>JAIXXG010000114.1 GCA_027490915.1 Microbacteriaceae bacterium | reverse complement strand
GTGGTGCTGGGGGAGCGCATCCGTCGCGGCGGCGTTCTCGGCATCGCAATCTCGTTCGTCGGCGTCGTCATCGTCGTGCTGCTCGGTGGCTCGGGCGGCCTCTCTGACGTGCGCATCGTGCCGGGCGACCTGCTGATCCTCGGCGCGATCCTCGCCTGGACGGCGTACGTCATCATCAGCCGCCGCATCGAGACCCCGCCGATCACGGCGACCACGGTGCAGGTCGGCATGAGCGCGCTCATGCTCGCGCCCGTCATGGCGATCGTGGGCATCCAGGCGCAGCCGAGCGCCGAGGGCTGGTGGGGCCTCGCCATCATCATCGTGTTCCCCAGCGCGCTGGCCTACCTGCTGTGGAACGTCGCCGTCACCCAGCTCGGCCCCTCGCGCACGGGCGTCTTCCTCAACCTGCTGCCCGTCTTCACCGCGATCATCGCGGTCGCTCTCGGCGATGCGCTCACGGTCTGGCAGGTGATCGGCGGCATCATCGTGCTGGTCGGCGTCTACCTGACCACGCGTCCCGGCGCCACGATCCCCGCTCCGGTTCCGCCGGCTCGGGATGCTGAGCCAGCGCCCGACCGGGAATAGTTCTGCATGCACACGCATTGACCCGAGCATGACGAAGCTGGGGTTCTTGTCGTTCGGCAACTGGATGGGCGTGGCCGGCTCGCGCACTCGCTCGGGCGGGGAGGCCCTTCTGCAGGGCATCGAGCTCGCGGTCGCGGCCGAGGAGGTCGGCGTCGATGGCGCGTTCTACCGTGTTCACCACTTCGCTCAGAATCACTCGAACCCCTTCCCGATGATGGCCGCCGCGGCCGCCCGCACGAGCCGCATCGAGCTCGGCACGGGCGTCATCGACATGCGCTACGAGAACCCGTGGTCGCTCGCCGAGCAGGCCGGCGCGACCGACCTCATCAGCGGAGGACGCCTGCAACTCGGCATCAGTCGGGGGTCACCCGAGACGGTCGTCGACGGCTGGCGGCACTTCGGCTACGAGCCCGCCGACGGTCAGACGGATGCGGACATGGCCCGCGAGCACACCGACCTGTTCCGGCGCGCGATCGACGGCGAGGGCTTCGCGCCGGGCAACCCGCGCATGATCGGCACCGACAAGCCGCAGCCGGTGACGCCGCAGTCGGAGGGTCTCTACGACCGCATCTGGTGGGGCGCCGGAACGCGCGCGACCGCGGTGTGGACGGCCGAGCAGGGCATGAACCTCATGAGTTCGACGCTGCTCACCGAAGACACCGGGGTGCCGTTCGACGAGCTGCAGGCCGAGCAGATCGCGATGTTCCGCGCGGCCTGGGCGGCGCGCGGATGGAAGCGTGAGCCCCGCGTTTCGGTGGGCCGCAGCATCCTGCCGATCATCGACGACGAGACGCAGTACTACTTCGGCGTGCAGGCGCAGGGCGAGCAGCGCGACCAGGTCGGCATGCTCGACGGTGCCCGTTCGCGCTTCGGCCGCTCGTACATCGGCGAGCCCGACCAGATCGCGGCCGAGCTCGCCCGCGACGCGGCGGTTCGGGATGCGGACACGCTGCTCGTCACCGTGCCCAACCAGCTCGGCGTCGAGTTCAACGCGCGCATCCTCGAGGCGATCGTGCGCGACGTGATGCCCGTGGTCGACGCGGAGGTCGTGCCCTCGCTCGCGTAGAGCAGGCGTGAGGGGGATGCGGCGCCGTCGCTCGCGGGTCTAGGCTCAGCCTCGGAGAGCCGGGAAGCCTGGTCGGCCCGCGAAAGCGGAGTGCCCCGGCGACCGCCGTGGAACTGTCGTGCGACCACGGAAGGACCCCTGTGTCTCCCACCCCTCTCATCGAGACGTCTGCGCTGACCAAGCGCTTCGGACGCGCCACCGCCCTCGACGGGCTCGACCTCTCTGTCTCCGACGGAGAAGTGCACGGCTTCCTCGGCCCGAACGGTGCCGGAAAGTCGACCACCATCCGCGTGCTGCTCGGGCTCATCCGGCGCACCAGTGGCTCGGCGCACGTCTTCGGGCTCGACCCGTGGACGGACGCCCAGATGATCCACCGCGACCTCGCCTACGTGCCCGGCGACGTGAGCCTGTGGCCCGGCCTGACGGGTGGCGAGGCGATCGACCTGCTCACGAGCCTGCGGGGCGGTGCCGACCCGCAGCGTCGAGCCGAGCTCATCGAGGCCTTCGAGCTCGACCCGCGCAAGAAGGCCCGCACCTACTCCAAGGGCAACCGCCAGAAGGTTGCCCTCATCGCCGCCTTCGCGCGTCCCGCCCGGCTCTACATCTTCGACGAGCCCAGTTCGGGCCTCGACCCGGTCATGGAGTCGGTCTTCCGCCAGCAGGTGCTGCGGGCACGGGCCGAGGGGGCGACCGTGCTGCTCTCGAGCCACGTGCTGAGCGAGGTCGAGCAGTTGTGCGACCGCGTGACGATCATCCGCGACGGGGTCGTCGTCGAGAGCGGGTCACTCGACGAGCTGCGGCACTTGAGCCGCACGAGCTTCCGCGTTGCGGGCATCGCCGACGTCGACGCCGTGCGGTCGATCACCGGCGTGCACGATGTGCATGCCGTCGGTGGCTCCGTGGAGTTCGAGGTCGATTCCGATGCGATCCCGGCCGTGCTGGCCGCCGTCGCGCAGCAGCGCGCGACCGCGGTGACGGCGGCGCCCGCCTCGCTCGAGTCGCTGTTCCTCCGCCACTACAGCGTGACGCGATGATGCGCGCCTTCCTGACCATCCTCGGCACCCAGTTGCGCCGCGACCGCTGGGTGCTGTCGTTCTGGATCGCCGGCATCGCCGTGTTCGGACTCGCGGTCGCCGCAGCGATCGCCGGTCAGTTCGCCGACGAGGCCGACCGCGCCGCGATCGTCGCGATCTCGGTGGCGAACCCGGCCATCGTGTTCGCGCGAGGCCTCCCAGACGGGTCGAGTCTCGGCGGCGTCGCGTTCTTCACCGGATTCGCGTTCACGGCGGTGCTCGCAGGACTCATGAGCACGTTCCTCGTCGTGCGCCACTCGCGCGCGGATGAGGAGACGGGTCGCGCCGAGCTGCTCGGTGCGACGCCCATCGCACGGTCGACGACGCTCGCGGCGACGATCGTGCTGGGTGCGCTCGCGAACCTGGTGCTCGTCGCCCTGCTCGCCGCAGCGTACGTCGCGGGCGGTCTGCCGCTCGAGGGCTCGCTCACGGCGGCGCTCGCCGTGGGCGGCGTCGGGCTCGTGTTTGTGTCGGTGGCGGCTGTCGTCGCCCAGGCGATGCCCTCCGGACGCGGTGCCAACGGCGCCTCCTCGGCGCTCGTCGTCGGGGCGTACCTGCTGCGCGGCATCGGTGACGCGCTCGGCACGCCGAGCGACGACCTGATGCGCGTCACGCCCAGTGCGATCTCGTGGCTGTCGCCGATCGGCTGGGGGCAGGCGACGCGGCCCTACACCGAGCCGACGCTGCTGCCGCTGCTGCTGTCGCTTGCGGCCTTCGTCGTGCTCTCGGGCTGGGCCATCGCACTGCGCTCGAGCCGCGACCTGGGCTCGAGCCTCGTGCCCGAGCGCACCGGCCGCGCAACTGCCCGGCTGGGCGGCCGCAGCGTGGTCGGTCTGGCGTGGCGCCTGCAGCGGGCGACCCTGCTCGGCTGGCTCGCCGGCTCGGTGGTGCTGGGTGGTCTGGCCGGCGGGCTCGCTCCGGTCATCGCCGAAGCCGTGGCTGACAACGCCTCGCTCTCAGCGCTCATCGCCCGCCTCACCCCGGGCGGTTCGGGCGACACCACCGAGGTGTTCATCGCTGCCCTGCTCGGCATCGGCGGAATCCTTGCGGGAGCCGCCGGCGTGCAGGCGGTGCTTCGGCTGCGAGCCGAAGAGGCAGAGGGGCGCGCCGAGCTGCTGCTCGCCACTCCGGTCTCGCGGGTGGCCTGGGTTGGGGCGACGAGTCTCGTCGCCGCGGCCTCCGTGATCATCGTCACCCTGGCCATGGGCCTCGCGACCGGTGCCGCGCTGTTCCGCTCCGGCGGTGCGGCCGACGACGTGCTGACCTACGCGGGGGCGGGCCTGGCCCATGCTCCGGCGGCGCTCGTGTTCGTCGCGGTCACCGCGCTGATCTTCGCGGTTGCGCCGCGCGTGACGATCGCCCTCGGTTGGGGTCTGCTCGTGATCGGGTTCGTGCTGGGCCAGTTCGGCGAGCTGCTGCAGGTGCCCGAGTGGCTGCAGGCGGTGAGCCCGTTCTTCCACACCTCGGCTGCACCTGTCGTCGAGCTCGATGTCGTCGCAGTGTTCGTGCTGCTCGGGGTGTCGGCGGCCGGAGTCGCCGTGGCCCTCGTGGCGCTGCGGAGGCGCGACCTCACCACGTGAGCTGTGTGTCGCTCGCGTCATGTGACGCGAGCGACACATCGCGTGAGCGGAGTCCCCGACCTTACGCGGGGCGCACGCTGAGGGCGAGCCCATCGGCGCGTGCGGTGTCGAGCGGGATGCCCTGCTCGAGCTCGGCACGAGTGGCGGGCCGCTCG
>JAIXXG010000043.1 GCA_027490915.1 Microbacteriaceae bacterium | reverse complement strand
GGTGACACGGACGATCTGAGGCACGATAGCGGGATCACCGCCGACATCGACGGCCGAGCGCAACTGCGAGAGAGGCACACCGTACGACAGCCACGCTCGCCACCGCTGCGGGTCGGTGCGCTGCGTCGATCCCGGCAGAGAGACCACCCACTCAGCCACGTCCGGCGTCGGTCGGCCCAGGATCACCTGACCGACCCATTCCAGATCGACGCGGTTGTATCGCGCCCCGATGAAGTATGCGCGGGGGAGGGGCCCATCGATCACGGACGCCGCCTGGGCAAGGCGGTTGATGTCGTCGGCGGCAATGCCGTGATCCCAGAGCGCATCGATCGCGGCGGTGTCGGAGAGGTACCGCTGAATGCCGAGGGCGGATGCTCGCTCGCGGTTCGCGTCGCGCCAGTGCTCGGCGACGTGAGCGACGACCTCGCGCAGCTGCCAGACGGGCGCCGGGCATCCACGGCTCAGGTGGGCCACATGGTACGGATGACTGCTCGCCTCGGCGAGCGTGCGGAAGGTGACCTTCTCGCAGCAGCCGGGCTTCTGCACGGCGGCGGGCAGTCGCCAGCCGCGGGCGCCGAACCGGCGCGGAGCGACGTCATGCTGCCGACGGATCGAGGGCATGGCATCGCGGATCGCCGGCACGGTCGCGTCGACGAGAGGCACACACGATGTGTACCCACCGAACGCGGCCGCAACCCGCTCCGAGTCGAGGTCGTGGGGCGTCGTGACAGTCCAGTCGGCGTGGATCACCACTTCATGACGCTCGCCCTTCACCGCACGCGGGTCGAGGCGGCACTCGAGCTCGAAGGCCAAGTCACCGCCGTTCGGGGCAGGGCCGTTCGCGGAGGTGGTTCGCTCGCGGGCGCGGACACGTGGGGGCACAGCACACTTCCGGGTCGAGGTGGACTGGTGCGATGCGGTCGCCCTGGGGCGCCCTGCCGGCCGCGAGCATCGCTGGAGCCGCTACCGTAGCCCGCCTGCGGCGCGACACGCCAGAGGTGATGGCGCGGATCTCGTCGGGGGACCGCCTCGACGCCGCCATCCAGCCGCCCGCGGTACGGTCATTGCGGAGGCGATACCGTGACTGAGCAGCTCGACCCCGCCGCGCTCGACCCGCACGTGCGCGCCCGCGCGATCATGGAGGGCACGACGCGCGACCTCAGCTACCCGCCGAGCCCCGAAGCGTTGACGGTGGCGGTGTACGACAACCACACGCACCTCGAGATCGCCGACGGCGAGAACCCGCTGCACTACCGCGAGCACCTTGACCGGGCATCCGCCGTGGGCGTGCGCGGCGTCGTGCAGGTGGGAACCGACGTGCTCACGAGCCGCTGGTCGGCGGCGGTCGCGGCGCGCGAGCCGCGGGTGCTCGCCGCCGTCGCCCTGCATCCGAACGAGGCTCCGGCGCTCGCCGAATCGGGCGAGCTGGATGCCGCTCTCGCCGTCATCGACGAGCTGGCCGCGCAGCCCCGCGTGGTCGCCATCGGCGAGACGGGCCTCGACTTCTTCCGCACCGAGCCGGGCCGCGGACGCGACGCCCAGCTCGCCGCCTTCGAAGCCCACATCGCCATCGCGAAGAAGCACGGCCTGGCACTGCAGATCCACGACCGCGACGCGCACGACGACATCGTGGCGACGCTGCTGCGAGTGGGGGCGCCCGAGCGCACGGTCTTCCACTGCTTCAGCGGCGACGCCGACCTCGCCCGCGTTCTCGCCGACAACGGCTGGTACGCGAGCTTCGCCGGAACGGTGACGTTCAAGAACGCCGCGAACCTGCGTGAGGCGCTCGAGGTGATGCCGCGCCAGCTCGTGCTCGTCGAGACCGACGCGCCCTTCCTGACCCCGCACCCGTTCCGCGGGCGACCGAACGGGCCGTACCTCATGCCGCACACGGTGCGGGCGATGGCCGAGCATCTCGGCACCGACGTGCCGACGCTGTGCGCCCTCATCGCGTCGAACAGCGAGCAGGTGTACGGCACGTGGGACGCCGAGCCGGTGACGGCGCCGGGCGACCCCTGGGCGGGCCCCGACGAGGTTCCGGGCTCGCCGAGCGAGCTGGCCGCCGCGGCGCAGGCCGCCGCGCTCGACGCCGCCGACGAGGGCAGCCCCGACCACCACCCCGGCCCCGACTACCCGGGCGAGCGATGAGCGGCCTGCTGGGGCCGGCCGAGGTGCGCGACCTCGCCGCCCTGCTCGATGTGACGCCGACCAAGAAGCTGGGGCAGAACTTCGTGCACGACGCCAACACGGTGCGGCGCATCGTGCAGACCGCGGCGCTGCTGCCCGGTGAGCCTGTGCTGGAGGTCGGCCCGGGGCTGGGCTCGCTGACGCTCGGACTGCTCGAGGCGGGGCATCCCGTCGTCGCGATCGAGGTGGATGCGCGGCTCGCCGCCCAGCTGCCGCAGACCGTCGGCGCACTGCAGCCGGAGGCCGCGCTCGCCGTCGTCACCGCCGACGCCCTGCGCGTGGATGCCGTGCCCGATGCGCCCGGCGGGCACCGCCCGACGGCGCTCGTCGCGAACCTGCCCTACAACATCTCGGTGCCGGTGCTGCTGCACCTGCTCGCGCTCGAGCGGGGCATCCGCCGGGTGCTCGTCATGGTGCAGGCGGAGGTCGGCCACCGCCTCGCGGCCGAGCCGGGCTCGAAGGTGTACGGCGGGCCGAGCGTGAAGGCGGCCTGGTACGGGCAGTGGCGCGTCGAGGGGCAGGTGAGCCGGCAGGTGTTCTGGCCGGTGCCGAACGTCGACAGCGTGCTCGTCGGCATGACTCGTGCCGACGCCCCCGGAACCGAGCCCGAGCGCCTGCGGGTCGGCGAGCTCGTCGACGCCGCGTTCGGGCAGCGGCGCAAGATGCTGCGGCAGGCGCTCGCCGAGGTCTACGGCTCGTCGGCGGCCGCGACGGCGGCGCTCGAGGCGGCGGGGCTCGACCCGACGGCGCGCGGCGAGCAGCTGGGGCTCGCCGAGTTCGTGCGGCTGGCGCGCGTTCCGTGACCACTGCGCCGCGCGTGCTGACGCCCGCCGCGACGATCGTCGTCGTGCTCGCCGGCATCGGCGTCGGCGCTCTGGTGGGGGCGCTCGTGCCCGCCGCGGCGGAGGTGCCCGACGGCGTGCTGCTGGCGGTCGTCGCGCTGGCGATCGCGATCACCCTGCTGGATGTCCCGCTCGCCTCGTTCGGGCGCGCCGTGCTCGATCGCCGCCTGCTCGGGGCCGTACTGCTGCTGAACCTCGCGATCGCACCCCTGCTCGCCTACGTGCTGAGCCGCATCCTCGTGAACGATCCGGACCTGCAGGCAGGGCTGCTGCTCATGCTGCTGGCGCCCGGCGTGGGGCTCGTTGCGGCCTTCCTGCGGCGCGCGGGCGGCGCCGTCGAAGCGCTGCTCGCCCTGGCCCCGCTGCTGCTCGTGCTGCAGGCGATCACGGTGCCAGCCTTCATGTTGCTCTTCACGGCGACCGAGAACTTCATTGCCCTCGACGGCTCGCGCCTGCTGCCGTTCGTGCTGCTCGGCATCGTGCTGCCGGCCGCGCTCGTGACGGCGCTGCAGCTGCTCGGGCTGCGCGCGCCGCGCCTGGGCGGCGCGCTGCGGCGGGGCGCGGTGCTCACGGCACCGGCGACCACGGTGGCCGCCGGGCTCGTCGCCGTCGTGCTGATTCCGCGGGCGGGCGAGCGGGTCGCGCTGCTCGAGGCCGTCGCGCCCCTGCTGGGGGTCTATCTCATCGTGCTGGCGCCGGTGAGCATCCTCATCGGCACCGCCTTCGGGCTGCCGATCTCGCAGGTGCGGTCGGTCGCGTTCAGCGGCGCGGCCCGCAACGGTCTGCTCGTGCTGCCGGTCGCCCTCGCCTTTCCCGAGGGGTTCACCGTCGTCGCGCTCGTCGTGGTGCTGGGCATCGCGATCGACGTCGTGGGGCTCGGCATCTACCGG
>JAIXXG010000054.1 GCA_027490915.1 Microbacteriaceae bacterium | reverse complement strand
CTGCATCCGCAGATCTGGAAGGGGCGGTGGGGGCTTGTGCTTCGGTCGACCGCTCGGCCTTCCACGCCCCCTCCGCACCCTTCGCTCGCTCGTCTGGCTGACACCGTCAGCCGTCATCGGGCCGCGTCGGGGGGTCGCATCCCTCAGGCTCGACGGATGCTCCGACGCCCGATCGACCCTGCTCTCCACCCCGAGGTTCCCGGGCCGGGGAGGCCGGCTCCGCCGGGCTACGAGTTCGCCGGGTTCCGGCGGTTCGAGCTCGTTCTGCGGCAGCTCGGCGGCATCGCGTCACGGCGGGAGCTGCTCGCGGCGACCGACGGCGACGAGACGAGCTTCTGGTTCGCCCTGCACTATGGCTACCTCGGGCGGGGCGGCCATCGCTTCGTGACCGATCGCCCCGTCGTGGCGCACTGGGGCGACGAGGATCGCGCTTCGGGAACGCGGATCGCCGTCTCGCTCGAGACAGGGCTCCGGCAGGCGAGGTGGTGCGCCTCAGCTCACCAGTGACCGCGCACGCGCGGGCTCGTGGCGTGCAGGCTGATGGTCGCCCGCGTGTAGTCGGCGATGCGGTCGAGTCCGTCGGCCTCGGGGCCCGCGTAGTCGCCGCGCACCACGACGCGAGCGCCCGCCGCGCGACCCGCCCGCAGCCCGGCGCCGACGTCTTCGACGACGATGCAGCTCGCCGGGTCGACCCCGAGGCGGGTGGCCGCGAGCAGGTAGCAGGCCGGGTCGGGCTTGCCGACTGCGACGTCGTCCGCCGTCACGAGCACGGGCGGCGTCGGCAGCTCGGCGGCGTCGAGGCGCGCGTGCGCGAGCAGTGCGCTCGCCGAGGTCACGATCGCCCACGGCGCACCGAGCTCGACCAGTCGCTCGAGAAACTCTCGGGCGCCCGGCAGCGCGACGGTCTCGTGCACGAGCTCGAGCTCGCGCGCATTGAGCCAGGCGGCCGCCCCGGCTCGCTCGCTCTCGGGCAGAAACCGCGCGATCGTCTCGTCGGCCCGCACCCCGTGCGCGACCGCGAGCACCGCCGCGGGGTCGACACCGTGGTGCACGGCGAAGTCGTGCCAGGCCCTGTCGACCGCACTCGTCGTGTCGACCAGGGTGCCGTCGTTGTCGAAGAGCAGCGCATCGGCGGCGATCGGCGCAACGACCCCGCGTCCGACGCTCACGACGCGCTCCGACGGGCGAGCCCGGCCTGCAGGGCCGCCTCGGCGAGGGCGGCGGCCGAGTCGAGGTCGCGCATCCACAGCGGCACCGCATCCGTCGCGATGCCGTCGGCGCGCAGGCCGTCGACGACCCCGGCATCCGCTTCGTCGACGAGCCAGGCGTCGAGCAGCCCGACGCCCGACCGGGGGCCGTAGAGCCGGGCGACCGCGCCGGCATCCGTCGCCACGCCGATCGCCGCGAGGCACGCGTCGGCCATGCCGCGCACCGCCGCCCCGGCGATGATCGGCGAGACCCCCACGATCGGCGCGGTGACGGCGCGCAGTGCATCGCGCATGCCCGGGATACTCACGATCGTGCCGATCGACACCACCGGGTTCGACGGCGCGATGATCACGACATCGGCCGCCTCGAGCGCCGCGAGGGCTCCCGCCGAGGGCCGCGCCGCCGCGAGCCCGCGCTGCTCGAACCGCAGCGCCGGCAGCTGGGCGCGATAGCGGGTCCACCACTCCTGGAAGTGCAGGTCGTGCTCGCCGCCCGCATCCGACGCGACCCAGACATGGGTGTCGACCTCGTCGTCGGTGGCGGGGTGCAGGCGCACGCCGCCGAGATCCCAGCGCTGCTGCAGGCGGGCGACGACCTCCGACAACGAGGCGCCCGACCGCAGCCAGGCCGTACGCGCGATGTGCGTGCCGAGGTCGAGGTCGCCGAGCGTGAACCACTCGGGCGTCACGCCGTAGGCCTGCAGTTCGGCAGCGACGCGCTCGCTCTCGCCGACGCGCCCCCAGCCGCGCTGCTCGTCGTTCTGCCCGGCGAGCGTGTACAGCAGCGAGTCGAGGTCGGGCGTGATGCGCAGGCCGCCCAGCCACCAGTCGTCGCCCGTGTTGACGACCACGTCGATCGCGGCGTCCGGATGCCACCAGCGCACCGCTTCGCGCAGCCCGCGCACGAACCGCGCCCCTCCGACCCCGCCCGCGAGCACGACGATCCTCATGCGCTCCACGCTAGCGGCGGCCAGCCGAGCGGTCGCCCGGGTGCCGTCGCGTGCCTGCTCGCGACCCCTCGACGTCTGCTCATGTGCGCGCGCACCTGTTCACCTGCGCGGATGCGTCCTACCGTGTGACCAACGTGTCACTGTGCGAAACGCGCCCGAAACAGCGCGAGCGCACACTGGCCCCTGTTCGACGATGCAGAGGGGAACCACCACCGATGACCACGATCCGCGCCGCCATCACCCAGACCACCTGGACGGGCGACAAAGAGTCGATGATCGCCAAGCACGAGCAGTTCGCCCGTGACGCCGCCGCGCAGGGCGCTCAGATCATCTGCTTCCAGGAGCTCTTCTACGGCCCCTACTTCGGCATCATCGAAGACGCGAAGTACTACGACTACGCCGAGCCCGCCGACGGCCCGACGGTGCAGCGCTTCGTGACGCTCGCCAAAGAGCTGAAGATGGTCATCGTCCTGCCGATCTACGAGGAGGACATGCCCGGCGTCTACTACAACACCGCGGTCGTGGTGGATGCGGACGGCACGGTTCTCGGAAAGTACCGCAAGCACCACATCCCGAACCTCGACCGGTTCTGGGAGAAGTTCTACTTCCGCCCCGGCAACCTCGGCTATCCCGTGTTCGACACGGCCGTCGGCAAGGTCGGCGTGTACATCTGCTACGACCGGCACTTCCCCGAGGGATGGCGCGAGCTCGGGCTCAACGGCGCCGAGCTCGTGTTCAACCCGAGCGCGACCAAGCCCGGCCTCTCGAACCGCCTCTGGGAGCTCGAGCAGCCCGCCGCCGCGGCCGCGAACCAGTACTTCATCGGCGCCAACAACCGCATCGGCACCGAGAGCGACGAGTTCGGCGACCTCGCGGTGACGTTCTACGGCTCGAGCTACTTCGTCGACCCGCGCGGCAACTACGTCGGCGAGGTCGCGAGCCAGGACCAGTCGGAGATCGTCATCCGCGACCTCGACCTCGACCTCATTCGCGAGGTGCGCAACAGCTGGCAGTTCTACCGCGACCGCCGGCCCGAGTCGTACACCGCGACGGTGAAGCCCTAAGGAGGCCCGATGTCCACCATGCTCATCCGCGGCGGAACCGTCGTCTCCGCCACCGGCCGCGGCGCGGCCGACGTGCTCGTCGACGGCGAGACCATCGTCGCCGTGCTCGCGCCCGGGTCGACCCTGCTCGGGCACGATCTGTCGGCATCCGTCGACACGGTCATCGATGCGACGGGCAAGTACGTGATTCCGGGCGGCATCGACGCGCACACCCACATGGAGCTGCCCTTCGGCGGCACGGCCGCCGTCGACACCTTCGAGACCGGCACGATCGCCGCCGCCTGGGGCGGCACGACGAGCATCATCGACTTCGCCGTGCAGACCGCCGGCCAGAAGGTGTTCGACGGGCTCGCCGCCTGGCACGAGAAGGCGGGCGGCAACTGCGCGATCGACTACGGGTTCCACCAGATCGTGGGCGGCGTCGACGCCGATTCGCTGGATGCTCTGCCGAAGCTCATCGACGAGGGCATCACGAGCTACAAGATGTTCATGGCGTACCCCGGCGTCTTCTACGCCGACGACGCGCAGATCCTCCGCGCGATGCAGGTGGCCGCCGAGCACGGGCTCATGACGATGATGCACGCCGAGAACGGCCCCGCCATCGACGTGCTCGTGGCGCAGCTGCTCGAGCAGGGCAAGACCGACCCGTACTTCCACGGAGTCGCGCGCGCCTGGCAGATGGAGGAGGAGGCGACGCACCGGGCGATCATGCTCGCGCACCTCACCGGCGCCCCCCTGTATGTCGTGCACGTGAGCGCCAAGCAGGCCGTCGAGCAGCTCGCCGCGGCGCGCGACCGCGGCCAGAACGTGTTCGGCGAGACGTGCCCGCAGTACCTCTACCTGTCGCTGGAAGAGCAGCTGGGCGCGGTGAGCTCGACGTACGGCGCCTTCGAGGGTGCGAAGTGGGTGTGCTCGACGCCGCTGCGCTCGCGCGCCGAGGGGCACCAAGACCACATGTGGCAGAGCCTGCGCACGAACGACCTGCAGATGGTCTCGACCGACCACTGCCCGTTCTGCATGAAGGGTCAGAAAGAGCTCGGCCTCGGCGACTTCTCGAAGATCCCGAACGGCATCGGCTCGATCGAGCACCGCATGGACTTGATGTACCAGGGCGTCGTCACCGGCGAGCTCACTCTCGAGCGCTGGGTCGAGATCACGAGCACCACGCCGGCGCGCATGTTCGGCCTCTACGGCAAGAAGGGCGTCATCGCGCCCGGCGCCGACGCCGACATCGTCGTCTACGACCCGAACGGTCACACCTCGATCGGCATGCCGGTCGACGAGAATGGCAACCCCACGGGCAAGAAGCACCACATGAACATGGACCACGCCGCGTGGGAGGGCTTCGAGATCGACGGCAAGGTCGACACTGTGATCTCGCGCGGCTCGGTCGTCATCCAGAACGACCAGTTCCACGGGCGGGCCGGGCACGGGCAGTACCTGCGCCGCGGCCTGAGCCAGTACCTGGTCTGAGCCCTTTACCCCGCCGGCAGACGAACGAGAGACGAGCATCCATGGATTTCGGCGCTGTTCTGCAGACCAACCCGCCCGCCAGCCGCACGGTGCACCTCGCCAAGCTGGCGGAGCAGTACGGGTTCAGTCACGTGTGGACCTTCGACAGCCACATCCTGTGGCAAGAGCCCTACGTCATCTACTCGAAGATCCTGGCCGAGACGACGCGCATCACGGTCGGGCCCTTCGTGACCAACCCCGCGACGCGCGACTGGACGGTGACGGCGAGCGTCTTCGCGACCCTCAACGAGCTCTACGGCAACCGCACGATCTGCGGCATCGGTCGCGGCGACTCGGCGGTGCGCGTGACGAACGGCAAGCCGACGACGCTCGCCGAGCTGCGCGAGGCGATCCACGTCATCCGTGAGCTCGGCAACTCGCGGGCCGTCGAGTACAACGGCTCGACGCTGCAGTTTCCGTGGAGCCACGGCAGCGAGCTCGAGGTGTGGGTGGCCGCGTACGGCCCGCTCGCCCTGAAGCTCACCGGCGAGGTCGGTGACGGGTTCATCCTGCAGCTGGCCGACCTCGACATCGCGAAGTGGATGATCGAGACCGTGCGCACCGCGGCCGACAACGCCGGGCGCGACCCGATGAGCGTGAAGTTCTGCGTGGCAGCCCCGATGTACATCGGCACCGACTGGGATCACATGCGCAACCAGACTCGCTGGTTCGGCGGCATGGTCGGCAACCACGTGGCCGACATCGTGTCGAAGTACGGGCACGACTCGGCGGTGCCGAAGGCGCTCACCGACTACATCAAGGCGCGCGAGGGCTACGACTACAACTCGCACGGCAAGGCCGGCAACGACCACACCGAGTTCGTGCCCGACGACATCGTCGACCGGTTCTGCGTGCTCGGCACGCCCGATCAGCACATCCAGAAGCTCAAGGCCCTCAAGGAGCTCGGGGTCGATCAGTTCGCCGGCTACCTCCAGCACGACAACAAGGAGGAGACGCTGCGTGTCTACGGCGAGCACGTCATCCCGGCGCTGAAGGGCAGCAAGAGCGCCCGCGTGTAGCGCGCGGATGCCCGCGCTGGGCAGCCCGTTCAATTGCGGTAGTTCCGCGGCTCGGTGAGAGCTGCTCGGTAGACTGCGGCCATGACTCTGCATATGGCGATCGATCGAATCGCGCTGGAGCGCGCGTGCCGGGATCGCGGCGTGCAGCGCATGCGGATCTTCGGCTCGGCAACGCGGGACACCTTCGATGTCGATTCGAGCGACGTCGACCTGCTCGTCGAGTTCGAGCCTTCGACAACCGACCTGTTCGATGCCTACTTCGGTCTGAAAGAGGATCTCGAGCGGATCTTCGGTCGACCGGTCGACCTCGTCATGACCGATGCGGTCAAGAACCCCTACTTTGCCGCGCGCGCGGCAGCGGAGGCCGAGGACCTCTATGCGGCCTGAAGCGGCAGCTCTCCTGTGGGACGTCCGCCGGGCTTCGGAGCGGATTGCTGAATTCATCGCTGGGCTCGACGAGGAGGCCTACCTGGCCGATTCGCTGCGTCGGTCTGCAGTCGAACGGCAACTCGAGATCGTAGGGGAAGCGCTGAACAACCTCCGCAAGCAAGATCCAGAGACCGCCGCCCTCATTCCTGATCTCAGTCGCAT
>JAIXXG010000022.1 GCA_027490915.1 Microbacteriaceae bacterium | reverse complement strand
GACCGGCTCAGAATCAGGTTGCCCCCATCTGCCGGCATGTTGCCGAACGCCATCGAAGGAGCTCCGCTGATCTGCTCCTGCCGGTTGGATACGACGAATTCGTCGCCGGCGATCAGGTAGGGGCTGATGGACTCGACGAGGTCGAGCACCGGTTCGCCAGCGATGTCGGGGTAGTCAAAGAGCAGCGCGGGCGTCCGTGCCGTTCGCGCGAAGCCGACAATCACGCAGTGCACTGCAGCAACGCCACGAGCGGCGTTCATCCAGCGGAAGGTTCGGTGGGCGAACGTGATGTGGTTGCCATTCGCGTAGAGCTTCGGCCAGAGGATGCCCGGCTGCTCACCCTGACTGATCGAGTTCGTCGAGACGAACGCTGCCTCGATCGCGGGGTTCTGCGCCATCATCCGGTCGGCGAGGATGTACCACGCCGTTACGAAGTCGAGGAACCCGGCCTGGGGGAAACCCTTCGCGACGGCTCGCAGGTCGGCCTTCTGACCCTTGTCCATCGTGCGGGAGCCCAGAAACGGCGGGTTGCCGAAGATGAAGTCGAGGTCCTTCGGCGTGACGACGCTCGACCAGTCGGTGGTGAGGGCGTTCGCGTGGACGATGTGGGCACCTTCGGTGAGCGGCAGGCGGGAGTACTCGTGACCGATCTTCCGGCCCGCCTCGAGGTTCATCTGGTGGTCGGTCAGCCACATGGCGGTTCGCGCGATCTGCACCGGGAACTCGTCGATCTCGATGCCGTAGAACTGCTCAACGCGAACGCGGAGGTCTGATTCGAGCACGACGATCGTCGAGTGCTTTGCTTTGGCCTCGATGACCTTCAGCTCGAGTCGTCGAAGCTCTCGGTAGGCAACGATCAGGAAGTTGCCCGAACCGCACGCGGGGTCGAGGAAGGTGAGGCTGGCCAACTTGTCGTGGAACGCATCGAGCAACTGGGCACTGTTCTTCGATGCGCGAGCCTTCTCGAACTCGGCGTAGAGGTCATCCAGAAAGAGCGGCTTGATGACCCGGAGGATGTTCTCCTCGCTCGTGTAGTGGGCTCCGAGGTCGTGACGGTCATCGCCATCCATAACGCCCTGGAACATCGCTCCGAAGATCGCCGGCGAGACCTTGTGCCAGTCGGGCTGCGACGCCAAGAGCAGCGCCAGGCGCAAATTCGCGTCGAAGTCAGGGGCGGGCGTGTTCTCGGCGAAGAGACCGCCATTCACATAGGGGAAGGCCTTGAGGTCGTCATCGAGCAGCGCAGACCGCTCTTCGGGAGCAGTGTTGAGAACCTCGAAGAGCTTGGTCAGCCGCAGCCCGGTATCGGTTCCGTCCTCCGCCGTGCGGCTTCGGATGTAGTCGCGGAACTGCTTCGGCTCGAAGATGCCGGCATCTTCGGCAAACAGGCAGAACACAAGACGGACCAAGAAGAGTTCAAGTTTGTGGCCGATGTAGCCAGCCGCCTCGAGTCGGTTGTGCAACTCAGCCATGCGTTCGGCCGCTTGACGGTTGACCGGCGAGGTCTCCTCGATCGAGGTCGCCTGCTCGTCGACCAGCGGAGCGAACAGGCGCACGTAGTCGGGCAGTTCTTCGAGCCGGAACTCCACAACCTGTCGGGTGTCGAGGTCGACGTGCTGGAACGTGGCGAAGTCGGAGAGGACTACCGCCTGCGGCAGGTCGTGATCATCGAGCCCGTCGAGGTACTCGAACGCCTGCCCTCGGGCTGCGTTCAGGTCGCGCCCACCCGACTTCTGTTCGGCCAAGAGCCTTCCTGGCAGGAACATGTCGATGTAGCCACGACGCCCACCGCTGAGCTTGACCGCGTACTCGAAGTAGCCCCCGGCGCGACGACGGTTGATGCCGAACACGTCGAGGAAGTCAGCCCAGAATGACTGGCTCTCGCCCTTCTCGTACGTCTCGCCTTCCCACTCTTCCGCGAAGCGAGCAGCGCGAGCGCGTATCTCATTCCAAGACAGTCGTGTCACACGCTCACCTTACGTCGCACCACCCACGCGACGAGGGATGGCGTTCCGGGCGGCCTGCTCAGCAGTGGGCGAGCACGTGGTCGGGGCTCGAGGGGGGAGCGAGCATCCGGTCGCGCAGCACGGTGAGCACGGGAATCTCGCCGCGCGCGCAGACCTCGGCCCACGTGCCGCGCAGGTCGTCGGTGTACTCGATATTGATCACCTGGTCGCCGTAGACCTCGGCGGCGAGGGCGCACTCGCGCCAGCGGTCGCACTCCTCGAGCACGGCGAAGTCGAAGCCGGCCTCGTCGCGGCCACGGGTGCCGAGCTCGAGCGCGTTCTTCTGCCCGGCGCCGAGGCCCGCGTCGTGAGCACGCTCGACGAGCAGGGCGGCGAGGGCGAGCGCGTCGTCGGCGGAGAGCAGGCCGTCGGAGCGCGTGAAGCTGTCGAGGTTGTCGAACTCGACACCGACGTACCCGGCCGCCGCGCAGCCATCGATGAGCGGGCCGAGCCGCTCGACGATCGCGGCGCGGGCGGCGGATGTGCGCGAGTCGAGCAGCGCCTCGTCGGGCCAGCCCGGGTCGATGAGCGGGTCGCCGTCGTCGTCGCGCAGCACCGCCTCGGGTGCCGTCCCCAGCCAGTCGTCGAGCTCGCCCGGCTGGGTCTGGAAGCCGTTGATGTAGCAGAGGCTCGGCACGCCGGGGGCGGGCGGCTCGGTCGCATCGCGCACCACGAGGGTGACGCCGGGCGCGGGAGGGGAGGCTCCGCCGAGCTGGTAGTCGATGCGGCCCTCGGCGGGGAGGGTGAAGAGCGCGGGCGGCGCGGATGACGGCGGCGCGGATGTTGCCGCTGCGGGCTCGACCGGTGCGGGCTCAGGGCTGGCGGCGCAGGCGCTGAGCACGAGCGCGGTGCTCGCGGCGAGCATCCCGAACCGAACCGCCGGCCCCGCGGCGGTCATCGGGATTCGAGCACGGCCATCGCGGCATTGTGGCCGGCGATGCCGCTGACCGCACCGCCGCGGCGGGCGCCCGAGCCGCACAGCAGCACGCCGGGCAGGCCGGTGTCGACGCCCCAGCGGCGGGCGGGGGTGTCGAGCGGCTCGTCGTCTTCGGCCCACGGCCAGGCGAGGTCCCCGTGGAAGATGCTGCCGCCGGGCAGGCGGAGGCCGTGCTCGAGGTCGCGGGTCGTCTTCGTCTCGACGCACGGCTGGCCGTTCGCATCGGTGACCAGGAGGCTCTCGACCGGCTCGGCGAGCACCGAGTCGAGCGAGTCGAGCACGGCGCGCTGCAGGCGCTCGCGCATCGCGTCGTTGGTGGCCTCGGTCAACAGCCGGTCGGGCACGTGCAGGGCGAAGACGGTGAGCGTCTGAGCGCCTGATGCGCGCAGCTCGGGGCCGAGGATCGTCGGATCGGTGAGCGAGTGGCAGTAGATCTCGGCGGGGACCATGCTCGGCACCTCGCCCGCGGCGGCCTCGTCGTAGGCGCGCTGCAACTGGCTGAACGTCTCGTTGATGTGGAAGGTGCCGCCGAACGCCGCGGCCGGGTCGAGGCTCTCGTCGCGCAGGCGCGGCAGGCGCTTCAGCAGCAGGTTCACCTTCACCTGGGCGCCCTCCGCAGGTGGAACGGCGAGCCCGGCGCTCTCGTCGATGTCGGCGGCGGATGCCCCGCCCGCGTCGCCCGCGGCGAGCAGCCGCGCCAGCTCGTGCGGCGAGCAGTTGACCAGCACGTGCTCGGCGCGGGTCGCGCGCTCGACTCCGGCGTCGTCGCGCCAGCGCACGATGCGGTCCGCGTCGCCGGCACGGCCGGCACCTGCGGTCAGCGCGAGCACCTCGGCGCCGGTCGTGAGGGTCGCCCCGGCGAGCCGCGCGGCCCGCTCGAGCTCGCCCGAGACCGCGCCCATGCCGCCCACCGGCACATTCCAGTCACCCGTCCCGCCACCGATGACGTGGTACAGGAAGCAGCGGTTGGCGAGCAGGCTCTCGTCGTCGTTCGAGGCGAAGGTGCCGATGAGCGCGTCGGTGTAGACGACGCCGCGCACGAGGTCGTTCTGGAAGGTGTCGGCGATGGTGCGGCCGACGGGCTGCTCGATGAGGGCATCCCACAGGGCGGCGCCATCGATGCCGGCGGCCTCAGCAGCAGCCACGACGGCCGCGCGAGCCTCCGAGCGCGTCAGCAGCGGGTCGGTGACGGTCGGGAAGAGCACGCGCGCGAGCGCCTCGGTGCCCGCGTAGAAGCGCTGCCAGGCCTCGGCGTCGCTCGCGGCCCCGATCGCGGCGAAGCTCTGCGCCGTCGCCGCGAGGTCGTGGTTGTCGACGAGCAGACCGCCCGACCCGCCGGGAACGGGCGTGTACGAGCTGTAGCGGCGCGGGGCGAGGGCGATCTCGAGCCCGAGATCGTCGATGATGCGTTGCGGCAGCAGGCTGACGAGGTACGAGTACCGGCTCAGGCGAGCATCCACCCCGGCGAACGCCTCGGCCGAGATCGCGGCGCCCCCGAGCACGTCGAGCCGCTCGAGCACCTGCACGTCGAGACCGGCCTTCGCCAGGTAGGCGGCGGCGGTGAGGCCGTTGTGGCCCCCGCCGATGATGACGACATCGCGGTGCTCGGTCACGGATGCTCCTTCTCTGCTGTGCCGCGCTCAGGGTATCCCGCCGCTCCTGGCGGCTCGATCGACAGCGCGAGTACGGCGCGCACGGCGACGATGGCCGGGCGGTCGGCTGTCGAGCCGCGGGCCGCGGTGAACAGCGAGCGGTGCGGATCGCCGGGCAACGTGATGAGCGAGACGCGGGGGTCACGACCACCCCATACGAGGTCGGGCAGCAGCGCGACCGCGTGTC
>JAIXXG010000030.1 GCA_027490915.1 Microbacteriaceae bacterium | reverse complement strand
GACGGCACCGAGCGCCGCCGGTCGCCCTTCCGCCGCAACCCGACGGCCGCCGAGAAGAAGCAGGGGTTGGAGGGCCCGCAGCCGAGCGCGGCCGCGCTGACGCTGCTCGACGAGCTCGAGAAGGCGAAGACGAAGCCTCTCTGGCGCCTGCTGGTGAGCCTCAACATCCGGCACGTGGGCCCGGTGGCCGCGCGGGCGCTCGCCGACTGGTTCGGCTCGCTGCGGGCTATTCGTGAGGCGACGGTCGACGAGCTCGCCGCCGTCGACGGCGTCGGCGCGATCATCGCCGAGGCCGTGCAGGAGTGGTTCGCCGTCGACTGGCACGTCGAGATCGTCGAGCGCTGGGCCGCCGCGGGGGTGCAGTTCTCGACCCCCGGCCATCCCGGCCCGGGTGCGGCCGCCGCGGCCGGGGGAGTGCTCGCCGGGCTGACGGTCGTCGCCACGGGCACCCTCGAGGGCTTCACGCGCGAGGGTGCGCAAGAGGCCATCATCGCCGCGGGCGGCAAGGCCGCCTCGAGCGTCTCGAAGAAGACCGACTTCGTGGCCGCCGGGCCCGGCGCCGGCTCGAAGCTGCAGAAGGCCGAAGAGCTCGGCGTGCGCATCATCGACGCGGCCCAGTTCGCGATTCTCGTGCGCGAGGGGCCCGCGGCGTTGCGTGCGAGCGACATCGACGGCGGCTGAGCGGCGGGCCGCGCATCCGTCGTGCGCTGCATGACCATTGTGTGTCGGCTCGGTAACAGATGCCTCTGATCGGGGAAGAATAAGCGGTACACCCCCCAAATGGGGTGCGTTTTCGCCTAGCATGGGGGCACACCGGCGGGACCGCTTCGGGGGATGCCCGGGCCGTCGGTGCTTGAGGGGAATCCGGCGTGCTGCTCGACGTGACAGCAGTGGTGATCGCCTCGCTCACCGTGGCGACGGTAGCGGGGCCGGTCGGCATGCCCGCGGCCGCCGTCGAGGCCCCGATCGCGCCCCCCGCCGCATCCTTCACCGTTCCCGACGCGGAACGACCGATCGACCTGCCCATCAGCACGCAGAACGGCGCGCCTGCCAGCACCGCCACCACCCCCCTGACGGTGGCGAACCTGGCGAGCACCACCGGCACCGACCTGCTGCACGCTCTCGCTGCGGCGCCCTCGCGCGTCGCGGCCGACTTCGTGGAGTCGAACCCCCACCGACTCCACGAGCTGCTGGCGGCTCCCCCCGGCGCGCCACAGGTGAGCAGCTGGTGGGCAGGCCTCGACTCTCGGGCGCAGCGCTCGTTGCTCGGCGCTGCGCCCGAGCTCGTTGGCAACCTCGACGGCATCCCCGTCGCCGTGCGCAACACGGCCAACCGCGACGTGCTGCGCTCGACGATCCGCGAGCTCGAGCTCGACGGGCTGCGCACGGGCCGCACCATCGCCACGCAGAACCTGCAGCGCCTCCAGATGCTCTACGCGATCGCCGACGCCCTGGGCCCCGCCACGGCCAACCCGCCGCGCACCCTCCTGCAGCTCGACACCCACGACGCGGGCAAGGTCGCGATCGTGCTCGGCGACCTCGACACGGCCGACTACGTCAGCTACCTCATGCCGGGCATGTTCATCACCGTCGGCGGCAACGTCGTCGAGTGGACCGAGACCGCCGCCCGGCTCTACGACGAGCAGGTGTCGTGGCTGTCGCTGCTCGCCGAGGCCGGCGCGAGCGCCGAGGTCGAGACCGTGGCCGTCGTCGCGTGGATCGGCTACCAGACCCCGCACCTGCTCAACGTCGGCAGCCTCGACCTCGCCTACGAGGGGCGTGACGCGATCGCGCGCGCGATCGACGGCCTGCAGACGGTGCGCGCAACCGACCAGCCCTTCATCTCGCTGCTCGCGCACTCGTACGGCTCGACCGCCGCGATGCTCGCGCTGCAGGAGGAGACGACGGTGGATGCTCTCGCCATGATCGGCTCGCCCGGCGCCCCCGCTCAGAACGTCGACGAGTTGAACGTGCGCGGCGAGGTCTTCGTCGGCGAGGCGGCGTGGGATCCCATTCCGAACAGCGCCTTCTTCGGCTCCGACCCCGGCAGCACCGAGTTCGGCGCCCGGGTCATGAGCGTCGCGGGCACCGTCGACGTCATCACCAACCGCGTGCTCGCCGGCGCGACCGGGCACAACGAGTACTTCAGCCCCGGCACCGAGTCGATGCGCAACCTGGCCCTCATCGGCATCGACATGGGCGAGCTCGTCACCGACGGCTCGCAGCGCGACGAGGGCCGCACCCTCGCGCTGCTGCTCTGAGCGCGGGGCTACGCTGACCTGCATGGGCCGACCCTGGGGTGCCGCCGTCGCGGCCGGCGCGATCGTGCTGGCTCTCGCCGGGTGCGCGGTGGTTCCGGTGAGCGCCGGCTCCGACTCCGAGGCCCATGATCGCTTCATCGCGCTGCTCGACGACGCGCAAGAGCTCGTCGGGGGCGACTGGCAGGTGCAAGACGACCCGACGCCGCGCGAGTGCGTGATTCCGCTGTGGGTGAGCGGCGAGCGGCATCCGGCGCTGCGCATCGGCGATGCGCCCGCCGCACCGTCGGCAGCCGCCGAGCGCGTCGAGCGGGCCTGGACCGAGGCGGGAATCCGCGTCACCCGCACCGACGTCGGCGACGTCATCGAGGTCAAGGGCGAGACCCCCGACGGCGAGCTGCTCGTGCTGCGGGTGAGCGAGAGCGCCAGCACCCTGCTCGGCGAGAGCGAGTGCCGCCCGCTCTAGACTGGAGGGCATCCCCGCCGACGGCCACCTTGGGAGCCCCATGTCTGAAATCACGCCCGAGCGCGTCGCGCACCTCGCGTCGCTCGCGCGCATCGCGCTGACCCCCGCCGAGATCGAGACCCTCACGGGCGAGCTCGGCGCGATCGTCGACGCGGTGGCGACCGTGCAGCAGGTGGCGACGCCCGACGTGCCGGCCACGAGCCACCCGATTCCGCTGACGGGCGGCATGCGCCCCGACGTGCCGGGCGTCACGCTGACGACCGAGCAGGCGCTGGCCGGCGCCCCCGACCACGACGGCAGCCGCTTCCGCGTCACCGCGATTCTGGGGGAGGAGCAGTGAGCGCCGAGCTGAGCAGCGACCTGATCCGGTCGTCCGCCGCCGACCTCGCCGCGCGACTCGCCGCGGGCGAGGTGTCGAGCGTCGAGGTCACGCAGGCCCACCTCGACCGCATCGCCGCGGTCGACGGCGACGTGCACGCCTTCCTGCACGTCAACGCCGCCGCGCTCGAGACCGCCGCGCAGGTCGACGCCGACCGCGCCGACGGCGTCGCGCTGCCGGCACTCGCCGGTGTGCCGATCGCGATCAAAGACGTGCTGTGCACGCTCGACATGCCCTCGACCTCGGGCTCGAAGATTCTCGAGGGCTGGGTGCCGCCCTACGACGCCACGGTCGTCGCGCGGCTGCGGGCCGCTCGCATGATCCCGCTCGGCAAGACGAACATGGACGAGTTCGCGATGGGCAGCTCGACGGAGCATTCGGCGTACGGGCCGACGCGCAATCCGTGGGATCTCGAGCGCATTCCCGGTGGGTCGGGGGGTGGCTCGGCCGCCGCGGTGTCGGCTTTCGAGGCGCCCGTTGCGCTCGGCAGCGACACCGGCGGCAGCATACGTCAGCCGGCCGCGGTGACCGGGTCGGTCGGTGTCAAGCCCACCTACGGTGCGGTCAGCCGGTACGGCGCGATCGCGCTCGCCTCGTCGCTCGACCAGGTCGGGCCGGTGTCGCGCACGGTGCTGGATGCCGCGCTCGTGCACGACGTTATCGGCGGGCACGACGCCCGCGACGCCACGAGCATTCCCGACGCTTGGCCCTCGATGGCCGAGGCCGCGCGCCGCGGCGCCCGGGGTGACGTGCTGAAGGGACTCCGCGTCGGCGTGGTGAAAGAGCTCGACGGCGATGGCGAGGGCTTCCAGGCCGGAGTGCGGCAGCGCTTCACCGAGACCCTCGATCTGCTCGCCGGGGCGGGCGCCGAGATCGTCGAGGTCAGTGCCCCGAACTTCGAGTACGCCGTCGCGGCGTACTACCTGATCCTTCCGGCGGAGGCGTCGAGCAACCTCGCCAAGTTCGACTCGGTGCGCTTCGGCCTGCGGGTCGAGGTTCCCGGCGGCACGGTCGAGGATGTCATGGCGGCGACGCGCGAGGCCGGCTTCGGCCCCGAGGTGAAGCGCCGCATCATCCTGGGCACCTACGCGCTGTCGGCCGGCTACTACGACGCCTACTACGGCAGCGCGCAGAAGGTGCGCACGCTCATCCAGCGCGACTTCGCGGCCGCGTTCGAGAAGGCCGACATCCTGGTGTCGCCGAGCGCGCCGACGACGGCGTTCCGGTTCGGCGAGAAGCTCGCCGACCCGCTGGCGATGTACCTCAACGATGTCACGACGATTCCGGCGAACCTCGCGGGCGTGCCCGGCATGGGTCTGCCGATGGGGCTTGCGCCGGAGGACGGCCTGCCGACGGGCCTGCAGCTCATGGCCCCGGCGCGCGAAGACGCTCGACTCTACGAGGCGGGCGCCGCGATCGAGGCGCTGCTCGAATCGCACTGGGGTGGGCCGCTGTGGGCGCAGGTGCCCGCGCTGCCTGGTTCTGCTTCGAACGGAGGGGCCCGCTGATGGCACGCGCAGAACTGATGGACTTCGACAAGGCCCTCGAGCTGTTCGAGCCGGTGCTCGGCTTCGAGGTGCACGTCGAGCTGTCGACGCGCACGAAGATGTTCAGCGACGCGCCGAATCCGGCGTTCAGCGCCAACGAGGTGACCGACGCGAACACGGCGATCACGCCCGTGTGCCTCGGCCTGCCGGGCAGCCTGCCGGTCGTCAACGAGCAGGCCGTGCGCTACTCGATCTCGCTGGGCCTCGCGCTCGGCTGCCAGATTGCGCCGATGAGCCGCTTCGCGCGCAAGAACTACTTCTACCCCGACCTGGCGAAGAACTACCAGATCAGCCAGTACGACGAGCCGATCGCCTTCGAGGGCACGCTCGAGGTCGAGCTGGAGGACGGCACGCTCGTGCAGGTGCCGATCGAGCGCGCGCACATGGAGGAAGACGCCGGCAAGCTCACGCACGTGGGCGGCTCGACGGGCCGCATCCAGGGCGCCGAGAGCTCGCTCGTCGACTACAACCGCGCGGGCGTGCCGCTGGTCGAGATCGTCACCAAGCCGATCTTCGGCGCCGAGCACCGCGCGCCCGAGCTGGCCAAGGCCTACGTGTCGACGATCCGCGACATCGTGCGGGCGCTCGGCATCAGCGAGGCGCGCATGGAGCGCGGCAACCTGCGCTGCGATGCGAACGTGTCGCTGCGTCCGCGCGGCGAGCAGAAGCTGGGCATCCGCACCGAGACCAAGAACGTCAACTCGCTGCGCAGCGTCGAGCGGGCCGTGCGCTACGAGATCCAGCGGCAGGCCGCGATTCTGGCCAAGGGCGGCACGATCACGCAGGAGACCCGTCACTGGCATGAAGACACGGGCACGACGTCGCCCGGTCGCCCGAAGAGCGACGCCGACGACTACCGGTACTTCCCCGAGCCCGACCTGCTGCCGGTGGTTCCGTCGCCGGCGCTGATCGATGAGCTTCGGGATGCTCTGCCCGAGCCGCCCGCGGCCCGCCGCCGTCGCCTGAAGGAGGAGTGGGGGTTCACCGACCTCGAGTTCCGCGACGTGGTGAACAGCGGCCTGCTCGTCGAGGTGGCCGACACGGTCGCCGCGGGCGCGTCACCGCAGCAGGCCCGCAAGTGGTGGACGGG
>JAIXXG010000112.1 GCA_027490915.1 Microbacteriaceae bacterium | reverse complement strand
GTTCCCCGCGGTGGGCCTGGCGAAGCGCGTCGGCGAGGCCGGGGCGACGTTCCCGGCCGTCTTCAATGCCGCCAACGAGCAGGCCGTGCACGCGTTCCACGACGGCCGCATCGGCTACCTCGACATCGTCGACACCGTGCGGGCCGTCGTCGACCGCCACGATGCGCACCCCATGACGCTCGAGGGCGTGCTCGAGGCGGAGGCCTGGGCGCGCCGGGAGGCCGACGCCCTCATCGCATCCGCTTAGCTGACATCGCTAGAGTGCCCGACGTGGAGACCGTGCTGCTGTACATCGTCGGCATCCTGGTCGTCGTCGTCGGCCTGGTCGTCTCGATCGCCCTGCACGAGCTCGGCCACTTCGTGCCCGCGAAGCTCTTCGGGGTGCGGGTCGGGCAGTTCATGATCGGCTTCGGCCGCACGATCGTGTCGTGGCGCCGCGGTGAGACCGAGTACGGCTTCAAGTGGATCCCGCTCGGCGGCTACATCTCGATGGCCGGCATGTACCCGCCGGTGGCCGGGCAGCGGGCCCGCACCGCCTCGACGGGCTTCTTCGACACCCTTGTGCAGGACGCGCGCAGCGCCTCGGCCGACACGATTCCCGAGGGCGAGGAGCACCGCACCTTCTACCGGCTGCCGGTCTGGAAGCGCATCATCATCATGCTCGGCGGCCCCTTCATGAACCTCGTGATCGCGGTCGTGCTCTACGCCGTCGTGCTCGTCGGGTTCGGCGTCGCGCAGCCCTCGACGACGCTCGGCAGCGTGAACGAATGCGTGCTGCCCGCGACGAGCGAGCGGCAGGAGTGCGCGCCGGGCGACCCGCTCGCGCCGGGTGCCGAGGCGGGCCTGCAGCCGGGCGACCGCATCGTCGCCATCGCGGGAACGCCGATCGAGACGTGGGATGACGTGCTCGCGGTCGTCCGCGCTTCGGCGGGCGACAGCCTCGCGTTCGAGGTCGAGCGGGCCGGGCGCACGGTGCAGACCGAGCTCACCCCGCTGCTGACGGAGCGCTACGTGCTCGACGAGCGCGGGCGCATCGTCGAGGGGCCCGACGGGGAGGCGCTGACCGAGCAGGTCGGGTTCGTCGGCATCGCCCCGGCGTACGAGACGGTGCAGCAGCCCGTGACCGCGGTGCTGCCGGCCGTCGGCGACAACGTCTCGGCCGTGGTCGGCATCATCCTGAACCTCCCGCAGCGCATGATCGACGTCGCGGAGGCAGCGTTCGGGCCGGAGGAGCGCGACCCGAACGGCCCGATCAGCGTGGTCGGGGTCGGCCGCATCGCCGGGGAGATCGCGAGCATCGACACGATCCCCGTCGTCGAGCGCATCGCCTTCCTCACCGGCCTCCTCGCCTCGCTGAACGTCGCCCTCTTCGTGTTCAACCTCGTGCCGCTGCTGCCGCTCGATGGCGGTCACGTCGCGGCGGCCCTCTGGGAGGCGCTGCGGCGTTGGTTCGCGAAGCTGCGCGGCAAGCCCGACCCGGGGCCGATCGACACGGCCCGTCTCGTGCCGATCACGCTCGCGGTCGTGCTCGTGCTCGGCCTGATGAGCGCGCTGCTGATCTACGCCGACATCGTGAAGCCGGTCACGTTGTTCTAGAGCGCGCGAGCGCGGTGCGAGCACAGGCGCGGGTCGTACACTGAGCACGTGCCCGCAGTGAATCTCGGAATGCCCAAGGTCCCGGAGACCCTCGCCCCCCGCCGCAAGACCCGCCAGATCAAGGTGGGCAAGGTCATGGTGGGCAGCGACCACCCGGTCAGCGTTCAATCGATGACGACGACTCCCACCACCGACATCAACGCGACCCTGCAGCAGATCGCCGAGCTCACGGCCACGGGGTGCGACATCGTGCGCGTCGCCGTGCCGAGCCAGGACGATGCCGATGTGCTGCACATCATCGCCAAGAAGAGCCAGATCCCGGTCATCGCCGACATCCACTTCCAGCCGAAGTACGTCTACCAGGCCATCGACGCGGGATGCGCCGCGGTTCGCGTGAACCCCGGCAACATCCGCAAGTTCGACGACCAGGTGGCCGAGATCGCCAAGCGGGCGAAAGAGGCCGGGGTGAGCATCCGCATCGGCGTGAACGCCGGCTCGCTCGACCCGCGCCTGCTGCAGAAGTACGGCAAGCCGACCGCCGAGGCCCTCGTCGAGAGCGCGGTGTGGGAGGCGAGCCTCTTCGAGGAGCACGACTTCCACGACTTCAAGATCTCGGTCAAGCACAACGACCCGATCGTCATGGTCAAGGCCTACCGTCAGCTCGCCGAGCGGGGCGACTGGCCGCTGCACCTCGGCGTCACCGAGGCCGGGCCCGCCTTCCAGGGCACGATCAAGAGCGCGACCGCCTTCGGCATCCTGCTGAGCGAGGGCATCGGCGACACGATCCGCGTCTCGCTCTCGGCCCCGCCGGCCGAGGAGGTCAAGGTCGGCCTGAAGATCCTCGAGAGCCTCAACCTGCGCGAGCGCAAGCTCGAGATCGTCTCGTGCCCCTCGTGCGGTCGCGCGCAGGTCGATGTGTACACCCTCGCGGAGGACGTCACGAAGGGCCTCGAGGGCATGACGGTGCCGCTGCGCGTCGCCGTCATGGGCTGCGTCGTCAATGGGCCGGGCGAGGCCCGCGAGGCCGACCTCGGTGTCGCCTCGGGCAACGGCAAGGGTCAGATCTTCGTCAAGGGCGAGGTCATCAAGACCGTTCCCGAGTCGGAGATCGTCGCGACCCTCATCGAGGAGGCGAACCGCCTGGCCGCGTCGATGCCGGATGCTCCGCAGGGGTCGCCCGAGGTCGTCACCGCCTGATCGGCCCTCGTCGAGCGCTCGGCCGACTCGGGTGTCCCCCCATCGGGGGACTGACCCCTAGCGCACCCCCGTCAATAGGCTGAGGGCATCGACCGGGGGAGTCGACTGGCGCGCACCGGGGGGCGGTGCCATTCAGGGGGTCTCTTCCGCCGTGCAGGTTTCCCGCCGCGCGATGGATCGCGAGACGGGAAGGGCCTGCGAGCGATCCAAGCCCCCCTTGCCATCGCTCGCAGGCCTGTTTTCATTCTGCCTCAGGCACTACGCCCCCGGGTCTACGACGTTTCACTGCGCGTCGCGCCGGTAGTCTGACCGGGTGACCACGCGCCTCTCCCAGCTCTTCCTCCGCACCCTCCGCGATGACCCGTCCGATGCTGAGGTCGCGAGCCATCGCCTGCTGGTCCGTGCCGGGTACATCCGCCGTCAGGCCCCCGGCGTGTTCGCCTGGCTGCCGCTCGGGCTCAAGGTGCGCCGTCGGGTCGAGCAGGTCATCCGCGACGAGATGGCGGCGGCCGGCGCGCAGGAGGTGCACTTCCCGGCGCTGCTGCCGCGCGAGCCCTACGAGGCCACGGGCCGCTGGGAGGAGTACGGCGACGGCATCTTCCGGCTGAAGGATCGCCGCGGGGCCGACTACCTGCTGGCGCCGACCCACGAGGAGGTCTTCACCCTCATGGTGAAAGACCTGTACTCGTCGTACAAAGACCTTCCGCTGTGCATCTACCAGATCCAGGACAAGTACCGCGACGAGGCGCGGCCCCGCGCCGGCCTGCTGCGCGGGCGCGAGTTCTCGATGAAGGACGCCTACTCGTTCGACATCGACGATGCCGGCCTCGACGCCTCGTACCAGGCGCAGCGCGACGCCTACGAGCGCATCTTCCAGCGCCTCGGCCTCGAGTACGTCATCGTGCAGGCCGACGCGGGCGCCATGGGCGGCTCGCGCAGCGAGGAGTTCCTGCACCCCATCGCCATCGGTGAGGACACGTTCGTGCGGTCGGCCGGCGGCTACGCGGCGAACGTGGAGGCGTACCGCACTCCGGCCGCCGCGTCAGTCGATGCGAGCGCCGTGCCGGCGCCGGTCATCCACGACTCGCCCGCGACCCCCACGATCGCGACCCTCGTCGCGCTGTCGAACGAGCGCTACCCGCGCGACGACCGGCCCTGGGAGGCCGGCGACACCCTGAAGAACGTCGTGCTGCGGCTCACCGCCCTCGACGGCACCCGCGAGCTCGTCGTCGTCGGCGTGCCCGGCGACCGCGAGGTCGACATGAAGCGCGCGGAGGTGGCGTTCGCGCCGGCCGCCGTCGAGGCGGCCACGGAGGAGGACTTCGCGGCGAACCCGGGCCTCGTGAAGGGCTACATCGGCCCGTGGAGCCCGAGCGGCCCGGTGCTGGGGGAGACCTCGAGCACGGGCATCCGGTACCTGCTCGACCCCCGCGTCGCCGACGGCACCGCCTGGGTCACGGGCGCGAACGCCCACGAGAAGCACGTCTACCACCTCGTCGCGGGCCGCGACTTCACGGCTGACGGGGTCGCCGACATCGCCGAGGTGCGCGCCGGAGACCCGGCGCCCGACGGCAGCGGGCCGGTGGAGCTCGCGCGCGGCATGGAGATCGGGCACGTCTTCCAGCTGGGCCGCAAGTACGCCGAAGCCCTCGGCCTGCAGGTGCTCGACGAGAACGGCAAGCTCGTGACCGTCACGATGGGCTCGTACGGCATCGGCGTGACGCGCATCATGGCGGTCATCGCCGAGAACGCGCACGACGAGAAGGGCCTGATCTGGCCGCGCGAGGTGGCACCGTTCGACGTGCACGTCGTCGCCGCCGGGCGCGATGAGGTCGCCTACGAGGTGGCCGAGACGCTCGTCGCCGAGCTCGACGCTGCGGGCCTCGACACGCTGTACGACGATCGGCCGAAGGTCTCGCCGGGTGTGAAGTTCGGCGACGCCGAGCTCATCGGTGTGCCCCTCATCGTCGTCGTCGGGCGGGGTGCGGCCGAGGGCCGCGTCGAGTTCTGGAACCGGGCGACGGGCGAGCGCTCGGAGATCGCGCTGCACGAGGTGCTGCCCGCCCTGCGCGCCGGCTCCTGACCGACTCGGGTATCGTGAGGGTTCGCACCGCGACCCTCGAGGGGTCGCGCGTCTCAACCGAATAGCGGAGGTACCGACGTGGACATCGACCTGAGCATCCTGAGGATGATGGAGCGCGAGCGGGAGATCCCGTTCGACGAGCTCGTGCAGATCATCGAGCAGGCCATCCTCACCGCCTACCTCAAGCACACCGGCCGCGACGACCACCGCGGCTCCGACCAGCCGCAGCCGCGCGTCGAGCTCGACCGCAAGACCGGGCACGTCACCGTCTACGTGCCCGAGCTCGACGAGAACGGCGAGGTGGTCGGCGAGGCGCCCGACAGCCCCGACGATTTCGGCCGCATCGCCGCGTTCGCCGCGAAGCAGGTCATCAACCAGCGCCTGCGCGACATCGGCGACGACCGCGTGCTCGGCGAGTTCAAGGGTCGCGAGGGCGACATCGTCGCGGGCGTCATCCAGCAGGGCCCGAACCCCCGCATGGTGCACATCGACCTCGGCACGGTCGAGGCGATCCTGCCGCCGGAGGAGCAGGTGCCCGGCGAGGAGTACACCCACGGGTCGCGCATCCGGGTCTATGTGACCAGTGTGGCGAAGGGACTCAAGGGTCCGCAGATCACGGTGAGCCGCACCCACCCCTCGCTCGTGCGCAAGCTCTTCGCTCTCGAGGTGCCCGAGATCGCGAGCGGTGTCGTCGAGATCACCGCGCTCGCGCGCGAGGCGGGGCACCGCACGAAGATCGCCGTGCGCTCGACCGAGCCGGGCGTCAACGCCAAGGGTGCCTGCATCGGCGAGCTCGGGCAGCGCGTGCGGGCCGTGACCGCCGAGCTCGGGGGAGAGAAGATCGACATCGTCGACCACAGCGACGACCTGGCTGCCTTCGTCGCCAACGCGCTCTCGCCGGCGAAGGTGTCGAGCGCCTTCGTCATCGACCCGGCCACGAAGGCCGTGCGCGCGCTCGTGCCCGACTACCAGCTCTCGCTCGCGATCGGCAAGGAGGGGCAGAACGCCCGCCTCGCCGCGAAGCTGACGGGCGCAAAGATCGATATTCAGCCGGATTCGGTCATGGACGAGTAACCCGGCGGCTGAATCTCGATCTTTGCGCCGAAGCTCGAAACGCATCGCGTTTCGAGCGAGGGTCGGCGTGCGGCACCCGGAGGCAGGAAGGAGGGGGCTACAATGGAACCCGTCAGAACCTGCCTCGGCTGCCGCCAGCGGGCTCCGCGTTCCGCTCTTCTGCGGGTCGTGGCGCGCGATGGGGCGATCGCGGTGGATGCTCCGGCCCGACTTCCGGGCAGGGGCGCGTGGGTGCACCGCACTCGCGACTGCGTCGAATCCGCCACCGCGCGCCGGGCCTGGGCCCGTGCACTGCGGGTGGCCGGTCCGCTCGATGCAGAACCGGTTCTGACGTACCTCGGGTCGCCGCAATCCGCGGCCCCGAGAACCACCAGAGAACAGGCTGATCGGCACATGGACAAGTCATGAGCGGCTCGAAATGAGTTCCGTCAGGCACTAATGGTCCGCCCCTGCCCGGGGAGCGGACCCGGACAGGAGAATTGTGGCTGGAAAACCACGCGTGCACGAGATCGCGAGCGAGCTCGGCATCGAAAGCAAGGTCGCGCTCGAGAAGCTCAAGGAGCTCGGCGAGTTCGTGAAGGGTCCGTCGTCGACCATCGAGCCGCCCGTCGCGCGCAAGCTGCGCGCCGCGCTCGAGGCGGAGGGCATCACCGCGCCCAAGGCGCCGGAGAAGCCCGCCGCGAAGCCGGCGGCCGCGGCCCCGGCCGCGCCGGCGAAGCCCGCTGCGCCCGCTCCGGCGGCTGAGCAGCCCGCGGCTCCCGCACCCGAGGCCCCGGCAGCGCCGGCGGCCCCTGCCGCGTCGCCCTCCGCACCCGCGGGCGATGCACCCTCGAAGCCCGCTGCCCCCGGCGCTCCGCGCCCGGGCAACAACCCCTTCGCCTCCCAGCAGGGCATGGCCCGCCCCGGCACGCCGCGCCCGGGCAACAACCCGTTCTCCTCGACGCAGGGCATGCCGCGTCCGGGCGGCGGCGCGATTCCGCGCCCGACCGCACCGCGCCCCGGCGCGCCCCGTCCCGGTGCTCCGCGCCCCGACGGCGCTGGGCGTCCCGGCGGCCCGCGTCCGCCGTTCCAGCAGCGCACGGGCGGCCCCGGCCGTCCGGCCGGTGCCGGCGGCTTCCGTCCCGGCGGCCCCGGAGGCGCCGGTGGCGGCTTCGGCGGTCCCCGCCCGGGCGGCGCCGGTGCCGGCGGTCGTGGTCGCGGCCCCGGCGGCGGCACGGCCGGTGCCTTCGGTCGCGGTGGCGGCAAGTCGAAGGCCCGCAAGTCGAAGCGGACGAAGCGGCAAGAGTTCGAGATGCGGGAGGCCCCGTCGGTCGGCGGCGTCAGCGTTCCCCGCGGCGACGGCAAGACGGTCATCCGGCTGCGCCAGGGCGCCTCGATCACCGACTTCGCCGACAAGCTGGAGCAGTTCAGCGGCATGTCGGTGCCTCCGGGCAACCTCGTGACGGTGCTGTTCCACCTCGGTGAGATGGCGACCGCGACCGAGTCGCTCGACGGCGCCACGTTCGAGGTGCTCGGTGCCGAGCTCGGCTACAAGGTCGAGATCGTCTCGCCGGAGGACGAGGACAAGGAGCTGCTCGAGAGCTTCGACATCGACCTCGATGCCGAGGAGCACGAGGACGACCTCGTCATCCGCCCGCCGGTGGTCACGGTCATGGGTCACGTCGACCACGGAAAGACGCGACTGCTCGACGCGATCCGCAAGTCGAACGTCGTCGCGGGCGAGGCTGGCGGCATCACCCAGCACATCGGCGCCTACCAGATCTGGACGGAGCACGAGGAGATCGAGCGCGCCATCACCTTCATCGACACCCCGGGTCACGAGGCGTTCACCGCCATGCGTGCTCGTGGTGCGCAGGTGACCGACGTGGCGATCCTCGTGGTCGCCGCCGACGACGGCATCATGCCCCAGACGGTCGAGGCGCTGAACCACGCGCAGGCCGCAGGCGTGCCCATCGTCGTCGCGGTCAACAAGGTCGACAAGGAGGGGGCGAATCCCGCCAAGGTGCGCCAGCAGCTCACCGAGTTCGGCCTCGTCGCCGAGGAGTACGGCGGCGACACGATGTTCATCGACGTCTCGGCGCTGCAGGGCAAGGGCATCACCGAGCTTCTCGACGCCGTTCTGCTGACCGCGGATGCGGGGCTCGACCTGCGCGCGAACCCCAACCGCACCGCTCGCGGCGTCGCCATCGAGGCCAAGCTCGACAAGGGTCGCGGCTCGGTCGCGACCGTGCTCATCCAGTCGGGAACCCTGCGCGTCGGCGACGCCATCGTCGCCGGAACGGCCTACGGCCGCGTGCGGGCGATGATGGACGAGAACGGCGAGAAGGTCGACGAGGCCTACCCGTCGCGACCGGTTCAGGTGCAGGGTCTGTCGAGCGTTCCGCGCGCCGGCGACACCTTCATCGTCACCGACGACGACCGCACGGCCCGCCAGATCGCCGAGAAGCGCGAGGCCGCCGAGCGCAACGCCCAGCTGGCGAAGGCCCGCAAGCGCATCAGCCTCGAGGACTTCACCAAGGCCCTCGAAGACGGCAAGGTCGAGTCGCTCAACCTCATCATCAAGGGTGACGTCTCGGGTGCCGTCGAGGCGCTGGAGGAGGCGCTGCTCAAGATCGAGGTCGACGACAGCGTGCAGCTGCGCATCATCCACCGCGGTGTCGGTGCGGTGACCGAGAGCGACGTGAACCTGGCGACGATCGACAACGCGATCATCGTGGGCTTCAACGTGCGCCCCGACACGAAGGCGCGCGAGCGCGCTCAGCGCGAGGGCGTCGACATCCGCTTCTACTCGGTCATCTACGCCGCTCTCGAGGAGATCGAGAACTCGCTCAAGGGCATGCTCAAGCCCGAGTTCGAGGAGGTGCAGTCGGGTGTCGCCGAGATCCGCGAGGTGTTCCGCTCGTCGAAGTTCGGCAACATCGCCGGTGTCATCGTGCGCAGCGGCACGATCACGCGCAACGCGAAGGCGCGCGTGATCCGCGACGGCGTGGTGGTGGGCGACAACCTCACCATCGAGTCGCTGCGTCGCTTCAAGGACGACGTCACCGAGGTCAAGACCGACTTCGAGTGCGGTATCGGCCTCGGCAAGTTCAACGACATCCAGATCGGCGACGAGATCGAGACCATCGAGATGAAGGAGAAGGTGCGCGCCTAGCGTGCGCCGAGCGGGCCCGCGCCGTCACGCGCGGCGCGGGCCCGCATCCACCGCCCCTCTGGGCACAGCGGCAGTCAGGAGACGCTCATGGCAGGCAACCCCCGCGCCCGCAAGGTCGCCGACCGCATCAAGGAGGTCGTCGCGCAGCGGCTCGAGAAGGGTCTGCGCGACCCCCGCCTCGGGTTCGTGACGATCACCGATGTGCAGGTGACGGGCGACCTGCAGCACGCCTCGATCTTCTACACGGTGTACGGCACCGACGAGGAGCGCGCCGACAGCGCCGCTGCGCTGAAGGCGGCGACCGGGATGCTGCGCACCGAGGTGGGCCGCAACCTCAACACGCGGCTGACCCCGAGTATCGAGTTCATCCTCGACGGCATCCCCGAGAACGCGGCCTCGATCGAGGCGCTTCTGCGCGAGGCGCGCGAGCGGGATGCGGCGACCGAGTCGCTCGCGGCGACGGCCGAGTACGCCGGCGACCCCGACCCCTACGTCACCCCGCGCGAGCGCGACGAGGACGACGACGACTGACCTGGCGGTCGCCGACCGACGAGCTCAGCCGGAGACTAGAAGCTGAAGTCTTTCGGCAGGTAGATCGAGCCCGTGTTGACGAGCGACACGACCGTGAGCACCAGGCCCGGCAGCACGATGAGGGCGGTCATGACCCCGAACAGGCCGATCGCGAACTTCTCGCTGCGCTTCAGCGGCTGGCGCTCCATGGATCCTCCGTGCTCGGTGCGGGTGCGGTGTGCTGATGATATCCGACCGCTGCGCGGGCCGACTGAGAGCCCCGGTCACTCCGGCAGGCGGTAGCCCTCGGCCGGCGAGCCGACGGCGAGTCCGTCACCCAGCAGGCCCGCGAGCGCCCGCTCGCGCTGCACGGTGTCGGGCCAGAGCAGCTCGATCGCGTCGGCCGGCACCGGTTCGTCGCTGTGCCGCAGCGCGCGCATGATTAGGCCGCGCACCTGGCGGTCGCTGCCCTCGTAGCGCGCCTGCTTCGGGGCGGCGGGGCCCGAGTAGGCCGGGTAGCCTGCCGCGCGCCACGCGCACAGCTCGGCGATCGGGCAGTCGTCGCACCGCGGCGCGCGCGCGACGCACACGGTCTGGCCGAGCTCCATGGCGCCGGCGTTGAACGCCCGCGCCGCAGCCGGGTCGCTCGGCAGCAGCTCCTGCATCGCGGCGAGGTCGGCGCGGGTGCGCGCGGGCCCCGCCTCGCCCTGCCCGTGCACCGCGCGGGCCAGCACCCGGCGGGTGTTGACGTCGACGACCGGCACCGTGTGGCCGTAGGCGAACGCGGCGACGGCGCGGGCGGTGTAGTCGCCGATTCCGGGGAGGGCGAGCAGAGCATCCACGTCGTCGGGGACGACCCCGGCATGCCGCTCGCTGATCGCGACGGCGGCGGCGTGCAGGGCGAGCGCCCGGCGCGGGTAGCCGAGGCTCTGCCAGGCGCGCACCGCCTCGGCGGGGGAGTCGGCGGCGAGGGCGTCGGGCGTCGGCCAGCGCGTCAGCCACTGCTCGAGTCGCGGGATCACGCGCGCGACCGGCGTCTGCTGCAGCATGATCTCGCTCACGAGCACGCCCCACGGCGTGAAGCCGGGCCGTCGCCACGGGAGGTCGCGCGCGTTCACCGCGAACCAGTCGACAATGCGCGGCGGGATGTCCGCTCGCCGCTGCTCGTCGTCCGCGCTCTGCACGCCTCCACGCTACGACCTGTCGCGCGAGACAGCGTCGATCGGTCACTCGTTGCGGGTCGGCGCAGAAGCGGCGGTAACGAGTGACCGATCGACGCCCTGGTCGGCACCGCGAGCGAACTCCCAGCGCGCGGCCCTAGCGTGGCGGCCATGAGGATGCTCGTCACGGGCGCGACCGGGTACATCGGCGGGCGGCTGGTTCCGCGGCTGCTGGAGGCAGGCCACGAGGTGCGCGTGATCGTGCGCGACCCCGCGCGGCTGCGCGACGTGCCCTGGGCCGCGCAGGTCGACGTGGTGGCGGGCGATCTGCGGCTCGCGGCCGACGTCGCGCGCGCCGTCGAGGGCATCGAGGTGCTCTACTACCTCGTGCACTCGATGAGCAGTGCGGGTGATTTCGAGAGCACCGAGCGGCACGTGGCATCCACCGTGGCGACGGCTGCTGCGGCCGCCGGAGTCGGCCGCATCGTCTACCTCGGCGGGCTGCACCCCGAGGGCAAGCTCTCGGCCCACCTGCGCAGCCGCAAGGAGGTCGGCGAGATCCTCATGCGCAGTGGGGTGCCCACGGCCGCGCTGCAGGCGGGCGTCGTCATCGGCTCGGGGTCGGCGAGCTTCGAGATGATCCGGCACCTCACCGAGGTGCTGCCGTACATGCCGGCGCCGAAGTGGGTGCGCAACTTCATCCAGCCGATCGCGGTGCGCGACGTGCTGCACTACCTGATCGGGGCGGCGACGCTGCCGCCCGAGGTCAACCGTGCGTTCGACATCGGGGGCCCCGACGTGCTGCGCTACGGCCAGATGATGAACGGCTACGCGGTGGAGGCGGGGCTCAAGCAGCGGCCGATCGCGAGCCTGCCCGTTCTCACCCCGTACCTGGCGAGCCAGTGGGTCAACCTCGTCACCCCCATTCCGCGCGCGCTCGCGGTGCCGATCATCTCGAGCCTGCAGAACGATGCGGTGTGCCGCGAGCACGACATCGACCAGTACATCGCGCCGCCGGAGGCGGGGCTCACCGGCTACCGCACGGCCGTGCGGTACGCCCTGGCGAAGATGCGCGAGGGCGAGGTCGAGACCAGCTGGCAGAACGCGACCGTGCAGGGCGCGCCCAGCGACCGGCTGCCGAGCGATCCCGACTGGAGCGGCCACACGGTGTTCACCGACCGGCAGGTGGTCGAGACCTCGGCTCCGCCGGAGGCTCTGTGGCGCGTGGTCGAGGGTCTCGGCGGCGAGAACGGGTGGTACTCGCTGCCCGTCGCCTGGGCCGCTCGCGGCTGGCTCGACAAGCTCGTCGGGGGAGTGGGCCTGCGTCGTGGTCGGCGTGACCCCGACCGGCTCGCGGCGGGGGATGCCGTCGACTTCTGGCGGGTGGAGGAGCTCGACCGCGGGCGCTTCCTGCGCCTGCGCGCCGAGATGAAGGTTCCGGGTCGCGCGTGGCTCGAGTTCACGGTCGAGCCCCGATCGGGCGGTGGTTCGCGGTTGACGCAGCGCGCCGTGTTCTTTCCGAGCGGGCTCGGCGGCCGCCTGTACTGGGCCGCGGTGTACCCCTTCCACGGCATCGTGTTCAGCGGCATGGCGACGACGATCGCGCGCACGGCGGCGACACGGATTCAGGTCACGAAACGGTAACGGCTGCGCTAGCATGGCCCCACCGCAACGACGCGGTGACCCCTCCGGAGGCAGTGCCCATGCTGAGCGCCCGAGCGACCCTGCACCTCACCGTGCCGGTTCTGGGGGCGCGCGCCCGGCGCGCATCGCATCGCCCGTACTCGCCGCGTCGCACGGCGGCCTCCTTCACGGCCGCGCTCGCGCTCGTCGCGGTGCTCGCCATCGATCACACCGCGGCCACCGTCCACGCCGCGCAGCCCCTCGGCTCGCTCGGGCTCAACTACGGGGTGCCCCTCACGATCGCGCATCGCGGCGACCCGGCCGCGGCCCCCGAGAACACCATGCCGGCCGTCGAGGCAGCCCTGGCCAGCGGAGCCGAGGTGCTCGAGATCGACCTGCGCATGACCGCCGACGGCCATGCCGTCGTCTTCCACGACGAGCTGCTCGACCGCACGACCGACGGCAGCGGGCCGCTCGCCGACCGCACGCTCGCCGAGCTGCAGGTGCTCGACGCGGGCAGCTGGTTCAGCACGCGGTACGAGGGCACGCGCATCCCGACGTTCGACGAGGTTCTGCCGCTGCTGCAGAACTCCGACGCGCGCGGGCTCATCGAGCTCAAGGGCATGTGGACCGTGGATGCCCTGCAGCCGGTCATCGCGGGCATCTACCGGCACGGGGTGCAAGACCGCGTGGTGCTCGCGAGCTTCGAGCTTCCGACGCTCTTCCAGCTGTGGAAGGAGGCGCCCTCGCTGCCGCGCGCCGTGATCGTGCGGCGGCTGCCCGACGATCCGATCATCTACGCCGAGCTCGTCGGCGCGAGCACGATCGTCACGAGCCTGCGCTCGTTCACGGTCGACCCCGAGGCTGCCGAGCGGCTGCGGGCCGCGGGATTCACGGTCGTCGTCTACACGCTCAACCGCGCCGACCTCTGGCAGCAGGCCCTCGACCTCGGCGTCGACGGCGTCGTGACGGATGCGCCCCGCCGGCTCGCCGGTGTGCACGCCGCGGCACGCGGCTGAGGCCGCCGACCGCCGCGGTCGCGCTCTCGTGGGCGGCCATGCCAGACTGGCGGCGACCGATTCGAGGAGCCCTCATGCCACCTGCCGCGGATTCCGCGCTCCCTCCCTCCGACCTCGCCGTCCGATCGCCGCGAGCGGCTCTCGTGGCCGCGCTCGCCGTCGGCGCGCTCATCGCAGGGTCGCTCACGTGGGGTGGCGTGGCGACGGCGCAGGCTGTCGCCGCCGACCGCGAGCGCGAGCGCCTTCGGGTCGCCGAGCTCGGGCTGCTGCTCGACGCGCGCTCCGCCTCCACCGAACTGCTCGCGATGTCGGCCGCCGTGCTCGCAACGGCGGGCGATGCTCCGTCGGTCGTCCCCGCCGACCACGACACCGTGCAGGATACCCACGACGCGCTCGCGGAGGAGCTCGCACGCACGCTCGACGCTCTGACCCCCCACGATCGCATCGTCGCGCAATCGCGCCTGCTACTCGGCGACCAGGACGCTCTGATGCGAGCGCTCGATGAGCACACGCGAGCGGTGCTCGCCCACTCCCGGGCAGTCCGTGCGGCCGCGCCCCTCGCCACGGCGCCCACGCTCGCCGCTCTCGACGCCGCGGTGCTCGCGCTCGGCGTCGTGCCGCAGGGCCTCCCGAGCAGCTACAGCGGTCGCGCCGCCCTCGTTGCCGACGTGCTGACGTCCGCGGCGGCCGTGACCGCGAGTCACGCCGCCGACAAGGCGGAGCAGGCGCGTCGCGAGGCCGAGCGCCGCGCGGCGGAGGAGGCTGCCCGCCGGTCATCGAGCGGGTGGAGCGCACCCGACGGCAACGAGATGATCCGGCAATGGATGCTCGGCATGGGCTGCACGTTCATCAGCCAGATCAACCACAACACCAGCGACTGGGACTGCCCGCCGGGCGTCTATCAGCAATAGAAGCCGCGACTGAGCCAGGCCGCGGCGATCAGCGCCGGCGCAGGAGCGCTTCGTAGACCCGCACGCCCTCGAGGTAGCTCGCGACCCGGATGCGCTCGTTCTTCGCGTGCAGGCACGCGCGCTCGGCCGTGCTGAGCCGGAACGGCGTGAAGCGGTACACGTGCGCGCTGATCGCGGTGAGAAACCGGGCGTCGCTCGCCTGCATCATCACGTAGGGGCTCACGAGCAGCCCGGGCACGACCTCGTCGATCGCCGCGGTCAGGTCATCCCAGGCGGCGCCGCGCGCGGGCGAGACCGGCGAGGGCTCGCTCGGCAGCAGCACCGTGATGGCGACCGCATCGTCGGCGATCGCCCGTCGCACCGTCTCGACCGCCTCGGCGACCGTCTCGCCCGGGGCGATGCGCATGTTGATGGTCGCCTCGGCGCTCTCGGGCAGAGCGTTGGCGGCATGCCCCGCCCGCAGCTCGGTGACCGCGCGCGTCGTGCGCAGCAGGGCGGCGGTCTCGGGCCCGCGGCGCGCCAGCACGCGAACGAGCAGCGGGGCGAACAGGTCGACGCGGCGCAGGATGACGCCGAGCGGGCCGCGCACCCGCGCGCCGAGCGTGCGGATCATCGTGCGCGTCGTCGGGTCAAGCCGCGATCGCGCGGGCCGAGCGTTGAGCCGCAGCAGAGCGCGCGCGAGCCGCTCAGTCGCGGCGAGCGGCGGCGGGCTCGCCGCGTGCCCGCCGTGCTGCTCGACGCGCAGCGTCAGGGTGGTGATGCCCTTCTCTGTCACCCCCACGAGTGCGGCGGGCTCAGCGAGACCCGGAAAGACCCCGCTCACGATCGCCCCGCCCTCGTCGAGCACGAGCGAGGGGCGGATGCGGCGCTCGCGCAGCACGTCTGCGACCGCCTGCGCGCCCGTGCCGGCGACTTCCTCGTCGTGCCCGAACAGCAGCAGCACGTCGTGCCGCGGGGTGAAGCCCGCCTCGAGCAGGCGCTCCACCGCCTCGAGCACCGCGGCGAGGGCGCCCTTGTCGTCGATAGCGCCGCGGCCCCACACCGTCGGCTCGCCCTCGTGCTCGACGAGCTCGGCAGCGAACGGCGGATGCGCCCAGCCCTCCTCGGTCGCGGCGACGACGTCGTAGTGGGCCATGAGCACGGTGGGCGCGGCCTCGGCGTCGGGGTCGGTGCCGCGCCAGCGGTAGAGCAGGGTGTAGCCGGTCGTGCCGTCTGGGTCGGTGCCGATCGAATCGGTGCCGCCCTCCGCTCCGCCGAGCCGCTCGCGCTCGAGCGCGGCGTGCACCCGCGGGTACAGCCCGGGCAGGGCGGCGATGAACTGCTCGAAGACGCTCCGGTCGGCGCGGGGGCCCGGCCCGCTCGTCGGCCGCGAGATCGTGGGGATGCGCACGAGCGCGCGCAGCCGCTCGACGGCGCGGGCGTCGGCGGGGGCATCCGGCATCAGGGCGTCAGCGACCACGCCCCCAGCGTAGGCCGCTCGAGGGGCGCAGACCGCCCTTCCAGCCGCGGCCCGCCGACGGGTAGCGTCGAGCCATGCGCCGACTGCTGCTGCCCCTCATCGCCGGGTCGATCGTGCTCGCGATCATCGTCGCGGCCATCGTCGTCGCCGTGCAGCGCGCGGTTCCCGACGCGCTCGCGAGCGGACCGGCGGAGCGCTCGTCGGCGCTCGCCGCGGTGGGGGTCGACGTCGTGCGCACCGGGGTCGACGACTTCACGTTCGACTCGTTCGACGTCGAGTACCGGCTCGGGCGCGACGCCGACGGCCACGCGACGCTGCTGACGACCGAGACCCTGGTCGCGCGCTTTCCCGATTTCGACCAGAACCGCGGCATCCGGCGCTCGCTGCCCGCCTTCTACCAGGGCCGCACGACGAACCTGCAGGTGCTCTCGGTGACCGACGGCGAGGGCGCACCGAGGCCCTACGAGGTGGAGTACGGTTCGGGCATCGTCGACATCATCGCCGCGATGCCGGAGGGGCAGTTCGTGCGCGGCGAGCAGACCTACGTCATCACCTACGTGCAGCGCGATGTCGTCGACTCCTTCGCGAACTCGAACGCTGAGGAGTTCTACTGGAACCTCAACGGCACCGATTGGGCCCAGCCGTTCGCGCGCGTCTCGGCGCGCATCGTGCTGCAGGGTGGCCTCGAGAGCGCTCTGCTGGGCCAGGAAGCCTGCTACCGCGGCTACGCCGGATCGACCGAGCGGTGCGCCATCACGCTGACGCGCGACACCTTCGCGGTCGACGAGCTGGCGATCGGGCCGTACCAGACGGTGACGATCGCGATCGGCTTCGAGCCGGGCACCTTCACGCTCTTCGACCGCTCCTATCTGGCGAGCCCGTGGGCGTGGCTGCAGCTGCTGGGCATCGCGCTCGCGCTGACGGCCGCGATCGCCGCGATCGTGCTGCGCACCACCCGCTACCGGGATGCTCCGGGCCGACCCGTGATCGTCGCCGAGTACGGCCCGCCCCCCGGCGTGAGCCTGCTCGAGGCCTCGGTGCTCACGAAGCGCCGCTCGCGCGCCGTCGCGAGCCAGCTCGTCGACTTCGCGGTGCGCCGCGTGATCACAATCATTGAGGCGACGGGCGGATGGTTCGGGCTGCGCTCGACCTGGCGACTGCGCCTGGAGTCGGCGCTCGGGGTCGAGGGGGAGGAGCGCTCGCTGCTCGGCTACTTCTTCGGCGGCGGCCTGCAGGGCGGCGCCGAGCACACCCTGACCGCGCAGAACACCTCGCTCAGCACGAGCATCCAGCGGCAGCTGGTGCGCATCCAGAGTGCGAACCTGAAGCGGGGGTGGCGTCGATCCGTGGCCACCGGCCACTCCGTCGGGCTGTCGGCGCTCGTCCTGGTCGGCACGACCCTCGGGTTCGTCGGCGGGGTGCTGGTCTCGGAGGAGGGGCGCGGCGACGCACTGCCGATTCTGCTCATGCCGCTCGGCATCGTGCTGTTCTTCGTCGTGGCGGGCTGCCTGTACCGCCAGCCCCTCACCGCCGAGGGGGCGGAGATCGTCGACCACATCCGGGGCCTCGAGGTCTACATCGAGCTCGCCGAGGCCGATCGGCTGCGCGTGCTGCAGTCGCCGCAGGGCGCGCTGCGCGAGCCGATCGACCCGTCGAGCCGCGACGAGCGCCTGAAGCTCATTGAGAGCCTCCTGCCGTGGGCCGTGCTCACCAACCACGAGAAGGAGTGGGCAAAGGAGCTCGGTGAGTTCTACGCCGAGGGCGAGAGTCCCGTCTGGTTCTCGAGCAGCCGCCCGTTCACGGTCGGGGCCTTCGCCGCCGGGGTCGGCTCAGTGAGCTCGACGCTGTCGTCGAGCTACTCGGGCTCGAGCTCGTCGGGCGGCTCGTCGGGTGGCGGCTCCTCGGGTGGCGGTGGCGGCGGCGGAGGCGGCGGCGGCGTCTGAGCCCGCGCGGGCGCGCGGCCGCGTAACACTGCGTCACCGGCAGGCGAACCGCAGGTGACGGGCGGCACAATGGGAGCATCCCTTCTCCATCCGCTTCCTGTCGATTGGATGCCGCCATGACCCGCAATGCCCGCCGTTCGGCCGCGGCCGTCGCGCTTGCCGCGACCGCCGCCCTGCTGCTCGCCGCCTGCACGCCCGCCGCCGAGGAGGCCGCTCCCGAGGCCAGCGAGAACCTCTACGTCACCGAGGGCAAACTCACCATCGCCACCGGCGAGCCCGCGTACTACCCCTACGTCATCGACGACGCTCCGGAGAGCGGCGAGGGCTTCGAGGCCGCCATCGCCTACGCCGTGGCGGAGGAGCTCGGCTTCGCGCCGGAGGACGTCGTGTGGGTGCGCACGAGCTTCGAGGCTGCCATCCAGCCCGGCCCCAAGGACTTCGACTTCAACCTGCAGCAGTACACGATCACCGAGGAGCGCGCCGAGAACGTCGACTTCTCGAGCCCGTACTACGCGACGCCGCAGGCCGTGATCACGGTCGAGTCGTCGCCCGCCGCCTCGGCGACGAGCCTCGCCGACCTCAGCGGCCTTCTCGTGGGTGCCGCGACCGGCACGACGAGCTTCACCGCGATCGAGGAGCAGATCGCTCCGGCCGCCGGCGCGCAGGCCTTCAACACCAACGACGACGCCGTGCTCGCCCTGCAGAACGGCACCGTCGACGCGATCGTCGTCGACCTGCCGACCGCGTTCTTCCTCACCGGCGTCGTTCTCGACGGCGGCGTGCTGCTCGGCCAGCTGCCGGCCGATGCCGGCATCAGCGACGAGTGGGGCCTCGTGCTCGCGAAGGACAGCCCGCTGACCCCGCTCGTGACCGCCGCGGTGGATGCCCTGCGCGAGTCGGGCCGCCTGGACGAGATCGCCGAGCAGTGGCTGGGCGCTGACGCGGGCGCGCCTATCCTGCAGTAGTGCCTGCGAACCTCCCGATCAGCGACGTCGAGATCGGGCGGCGCGCGTACCGGCGCACGCAGAACGTGCGCTCGGTGCTCGTGTCGCTCGTCTCGACGATCGTGTTCGCGGTCGTCATCTGGCTGACCGTCGTCAACACTCCCGGCTGGGAGCGCGTGCAGCGCAGCTTCTTCGACCTCGAGACCGCTCTCGCCGCGTGGCCGCGGGTCATCGCCGGGCTGTGGGTGAACATCCAGGTGCTGTTCTTCGCGGTCATCGGCGTGCTGGTGCTGAGCGTGATCATCGCGACGATCCGCACGCTGCGCGGGCCCATCTGGTTTCCGCTGCGGGCGCTCGCGGCGGCGTACACCGATCTGTTCCGCGGGCTGCCGCTCATCATCGTGCTGTTCCTGATCGGGTTCGGCGTTCCCGGCCTCGAGCTGTTCCCGCGTCAGTCGGCGCAGTTCTGGGGCACGATCGCGCTCATCCTCACCTACTCGGCGTACGTCAGCGAAGTCTTCCGCGCGGGCATCGAGGCGGTGCACCCCTCGCAGCGGCTCGCCGCGCGCTCGCTCGGCCTCAGCCACGGCCAGACGATGCGCATCGTCGTGCTGCCGCAGGCGGTGCGCAAGGTGACGCCGGCCCTCATGAACGACTTTGTCGCGATGCAGAAGGACGTGGGGCTGATCTCGGTGCTCGGGGTCGTTGACGCCGTGCGCGCGGCGCAGATCGAGACCGCCGCGAACTTCAACTTCACGCCCTACGTGCTCGCCGGGCTGCTGTTCGTTCTGCTGGCCCTGCCGATGATCCGCCTCACCGACTGGTACACGGCGCGGCTGCGCGCCCGCGAGCAGATGGGCAGCATCGTATGACCGAGCCCGTGCTGCGCATGGAGGGCGTGCGCAAGTCGTTCGGCGACGCCCTCGTGCTCGACGGCGTCGACCTCACGGTCGCGCCGCACGAGGTCGTCGCCCTCATCGGAGCGAGCGGCTCAGGCAAGTCGACGCTGCTGCGGTGCATCAACCTCGTCGAGCGCATCGACGACGGCCGCATCTGGCTCGGCGACCTCGACATCTCCGACCCGCGCATCGCCGCCGACCGCGTGCGGGCGCGCATCGGGGTCGTCTTCCAGCAGTTCAACCTGTTCCCGCACCTGCGGGTCATCGACAACGTCACGCTCGCCTCGCGCGCCGTGCTGCGCATCCCGCGCGCGCAGGCCGAGGCCACCGCGCTCGCGCTGCTCGACCGCGTGGGGCTCGCCGACCGTGCCCGCGCCTACCCCGACCGACTGTCCGGCGGTCAGCAGCAGCGCGTCGCGATCGTGCGGGCGATCGCCACCAACCCCGAGCTGCTGCTGCTCGACGAGATCACCTCGGCGCTCGACCCCGAGCTCGTGGCCGAGGTGCTCGACCTCGTGCGCGAGCTCAAGGGCGACGGCACGACGATCGTCATGGCGACCCACGAGATGGCGTTCGCGCGCGATGTCGCCGACCGGGTCGTCTTCCTCGACGGGGGCGTGATCGTCGAGCAGGGGCCCGCCGCGCAGGTGTTCACGCGCCCCCAGCACGAGCGCACGCGCACCTTCCTCAGTCGGTTCCTGGGCCCGGCCTGAGCTGCCGGGCGGCGCGTCGCCGCACCGTGTGCGGCCCGGGCGTCAGCGACCCGCGACGACGGCGGCGATCTGCTGGATCTCCGCGGGGCCCACGCGGCAGCATCCGCCGATCGCGGTCGCCCCGGATGCGAGCCACCGCTCGATGCGCGCGGCCGGCAGCGCGGCGGTGCCCTCCCAGCGGCGCGTAGTCGCGTTCCAGGTCTCGCCCGAGTTCGGGTACACCACCACGGGCTTGCCCGTGGCGCGACGGGCGGCTGCGAGCGCGCCGTCGATCTCGTCGGGGTGCGAGCAGTTGATGCCGACCGCGACGATTTCGTCGACGGCGTCGGCGTCGGCGAAGGCCTCGTCGAGGCTCTCGCCGGTGGGAAGACGCCCGTCGGCGATCGTGAACGACAGCCACGCGGCGGCCCCCGTGCCGCGCAGCAGGTCGAGCAGCGCGCGCGACTCGTCGCGGCTCGGGATCGTCTCGATCGCCAGCAGGTCGGCGCCCGCCTCGAGCAGGGCGTGCAGGCGCGCCTCGTGCCAGCGCCGCAGGCCGGCGCGGTCGAGGTCGTAGTCGCCGCGGTACTCCGAGCCGTCGGCACGCGCGGCGCCGTACGGGCCGACCGAGGCCGCGACGAGGCCGTCGGGCCGCAGCGCGTCGCGCGCCTCGGCCGCGAGCGCGACGCTGCGCCGCAGCAGCGCGACGCCCTCGTCGTGCCCGATGCCGATGGCGGCGAGCCCGTCGAACGACAGCTGGTACGAGGAGGTGATGGCGACCTGAGCGCCCGCGGCGAAGTAGTCGCGATGGGCGGAGGCCACCGCATCCGGTTCGCTCTGCAGGATGTGGGCGCTCCAGAGTCGGCCGCTCAGATCGTGGCCGAGGGCCTCGAGGTAACTGCCGAGGCCGCCGTCGAGCACGGTGTGCGGGGGGAGGAGCGCGGGTGCCACGCAGCCATTCTGCGACAGCCGGGCTGGTGCTCGCCGACCCCGTCGTCATGCACCGACACACTCGGGGAGAGCGTGCATTACACTGGGCGTGCGCACCGCGTCCCCGCGAGTTTCCGGCCGGGTCAGACGGCGGCGCGCACGGCGGCCCGCGATTCTCTGCGGTGCCGGCTTTCGTTCCGCGGCCGTCCTCCCGTGCGGCCCGGCTGTTCAGCACTCGAGGAGTTGCATGGCCCAGACCGGCCAGCGTCAGAAGAAGGCGTCGACTGCGCGCGGAGGCGCGACGCGCCGTCGCCGCCCGCTCGACGAGCAGGGCATCATCCCGATCCTGGCCCGCGCGGTGCGCGAGGTCGAGAACGCCGCCGAGCGCGGCGCGAAGGTCAGCCCGTCGAACCGCACCAAATTCCAGGTGGCGGCGCTGCTCGTGCGCGAGGAGCGTGCGCGCGTCAAGGACGACCGCGAGGTGCCCGAGAGCGAGCGTGCCGAGGTGCTCAAGCGCCTTGACGGCCTCGCGAGCATCATGGCCAAGACGGCCGCGCGCGACACCTCGCTCATCGCCCTGCTCGCTCCCGAGGCGAAGGTGAGCGACGCGGCGAAGGCGCTGCGGCGCGACATGCTGCTCGCCTCCGGCGCCGAGCTCGAGCCGGATGATCTGCTCATCGTCTCGGAGCCCGCGCCCGTCGCCCCCGAGGTGGCGAAGCAGGTCGTGCCGAAGTCGGTCAAGCAGGCCCAGCTCGCCAACCCGTTCCTCGCCCCCGACCCGGCGGCGCTCGCCCCCGTGTCGGCCCCGACGGCCGGGCGGCTCGCCAACTGGGAGCTCATCGAGCCCCTCTTCCGCTCGTTCGAGTACGGCGCCGGCGGCCAGGCGGCCTCGATGTCGCTTCCCGAGACGGGTTCTCTCGTGACGCCCGGCGGCATGGAGCTCATGCGGCACCAGGCCCGCCTCATCGAGTCGGTGCGCCGCGGCCACCGCACGTTCCTGCTCGCCGACGAGCCCGGCCTCGGCAAGACGGCGCAGGCGCTCATGGCGGCCAACGTCGCGCACGCCTTCCCGCTGCTCGTCGTGGTTCCGAACGTGGTGAAGACGAACTGGGCCCGCGAGGTGCAGCGCTGGATCCCGCAGCGCACGTCGACCGTCGTGCACGGCGACGGCGAGAACCTCGATGCCTTCGCCGATGTCGTGATCGTGAACTACGAGATTCTTGACCGTCACGTCGGCTGGCTCGGCCGTTTCG
>JAIXXG010000040.1 GCA_027490915.1 Microbacteriaceae bacterium | reverse complement strand
GTGGAGACTGCGAGGGAGGGTGTGCCCATATCTGACGGGCCGATAGAGCCTAGCAGAGACGGCCCGGTCACTCCTCCGGACGCGAGCCCCGGATGATCGCCCGCAGCTTCGCCAACCGTGCCGAGATCTCGCGCTCGTGCCCGCGCTCGGTCGGCCGGTAGTACTCGGTGCCGACCAGGGGGTCGGGCAGGTGCTGCTGCTCCACCACGCCGATCGGCTCGTCGTGCGGATAGCGGTAGCCCTTGCCGTGCCCGAGACGCTTCGCTCCGGCGTAGTGCGCGTCGCGCAGGGGCTTCGGCACCCGCCCGATGCGACCCGCCCGCACATCCGCGATCGCCGCATCGATGCCGACGTACGCGGCGTTCGACTTCGGCGCCGTGGCGAGGTACACCACCGCCTCCGCGAGCGGGATGCGGCCCTCGGGCATCCCGATGAGCTGCACGGCCTGCGCCGCCGCCACCGCGATCGGCAGCGCCTGCGGATCGGCGAGGCCGATGTCCTCCGCCGCCGAGATGATCACGCGCCGGGCGATGAAGCGCGGGTCCTCCCCCGCCTCGATCATGCGCGCGAGGTAGTGCAGTGCGGCATCGGGGTCGCTGCCGCGGATCGACTTGATGAAGGCGCTGATGACGTCGTAGTGCTCGTCACCCTGACGGTCGTAGCGCAGGAGCGCCCGATCGACCGCAGCGGCCACGATCTCGGCGGTGACGACCGGCGCGTCGGCCTCCGCTCCGTCGCGGGGGGCGGATGCGACGGCCGACTGCGCCGCCGCCTCGAGCGCCGTCAGCGCGCGCCGGGCGTCGCCCGACGCCAGGCGCACGATCGCGGCGAGGGCCTCTGGCTCGAGCGCCACGCCGCCCCCGAGCCCCCGCGGATCGGAGACCGCCCGCTCGACCAGCAGGCGCAGGTCGTCATCGGAGAGCTGCTCGAGCGTGAGAAGCAGGCTGCGGCTCAGCAGCGGCGCGATCACCGAGAAGGAGGGGTTCTCGGTGGTCGCCGCGATGAGGATGACCCAGCCGTTCTCCACTCCCGGCAGCAGAGCGTCTTGCTGCGCCTTCGTGAAGCGGTGGATCTCGTCGAGGAAGAGCACCGTCGACGTGCCGTACAGGTCGCGATCGGCGAGCGCGCGCTCCATGACCTCGCGCACATCCTTCACCCCGGCCGTGATCGCCGAGAGCTCGATGAAGCGCCGGCCCGACTGCCGCGCGATCGCCTGCGCGAGCGTCGTCTTGCCCGTGCCCGGGGGGCCCCACAGGATCACCGAGACGGCGCTCGGGGCGCGGCCGGGATCGTCGGAGGCGAGGCTGACGAGGGGGGATCCGGGTGCCAGCAGGTGGCGCTGCCCGGCGACCTCGTCGAGGCGCGTGGGCCGCATGCGCACGGCCAGGGGAACAGCGGCGGAGCCGAGCCCGGGCGGAGCATCCATGCGCCCAGGCTAGTCGCCGACCGCCGACAGGGCGGCGCGCCCGTGCTCGGCTAGAGTTCACTGCGGCGCGACCCGTGCGCGCCGCACCGTCATCGGATGGAGGATCAGTGGCTGCATCGGCGAACAACCGCGAGGCTCAGGAGCGTCTGCGCAAGTACCAGGCGCGCCAGACGGTGCACGAGACGCGCGTCGCCCGGCGCAAGCGCGACAACCTCGTCGCGGTCATCGCGCTCGTCGTCGTCGGCGCTCTCGCCACGACGGCGCAGGTGGTCTACTTCACGAGCGGCCCGGGGGCTCCCGAGCCGGTCGCGAGCGCGAGCCCCGAGCCGACGAGCGCGACGCCGCCCGACCCGGCGCTCAGCGAGTTCCGCACCTGGACGGGCGCGATGACCATCAACGACAGCATCGAGCTCGAGTACGAGCTCGACGGGCTCGCGGCACCGCAGGCGGTCGCCTCGTTCGTCTCGCTCGTGCAGAGCGGGTTCTACGACGGTCTCACCTGCCACCGGCTCACGACCCAGGGCATCTTCGTGCTGCAGTGCGGAGACCCCAACGGCGACGGCACCGGCGGCCCCGACTACCGGTTCGGGCCCATCGAGAACCCGCCCCTCGACGACGTCTACGCCACGGGTGTGATCGCGATGGCCCGCCAGAGCGGCGACGGATCGAGCATGGGCAGCCAGTTCTTCATCGTCTACGACGACTCGACGATCCCCTCGGACGCCGCCGGCGGCTACACCATTCTCGGCCGCGTCACGAGCGGGCTGGAGTCGCTCATCGAGGGCGTCATCAGCGCGGGCGCGGCCGACGGCGCCCCCGACGGGGCGCCCGCCGTCGCCACCACGATCACGGGCATCACGATCCAGTAGCGATCACCCCGGCGGGCGGGGCCTCCCCCCGCTCGGCGCCGAGGGTGCCATATGCTGAAAAACCGCGCGGAGCGTGCCGCGCGGGCCCACACGATGAGGATGTAGCAGACGTGTCAGCGAACGAGAACACCTGGGGACGAGTCGACGAGACCGGCACCGTGTACGTCACCGACCGCGACGTCGAGCGGGCGGTCGGGCAGTACCCCGACGGCACCCCCGACGAGGCGCTCGCCTACTTCGTGCGCAAGTACGTCGAGCTCGAGGGCCAGGTGCGCCTGCTCGAGCAGCGGGCGCGGGCCGGGGCACCTGCCGCCGATGTGGCCAAGACCGTTGCCGCCCTCACCAGCGCGCTCGAGTCGCCCGCCGCGGTCGGCGACCTCGAAGCGCTGCGCACGCGGGTCGCCGCGCTGTCGACGACCGTCGAGAAGCTGACCGAGGAGCAGAAGGCCGAAGCCGCTGCCGCCGTCGAGGCGGCCATCGCCGAGCGCACCGCGATCGTGACGGCGGCCGAGGCGATCGCGGCCCGCGACCCGCAGACGATCCAGTGGAAGCAGGCGACGGCCGAGCTCGACGCCCTCTTCACGCGCTGGAAGGACCACCAGCAGAACGGCCCGCGACTGCCCAAGAAGCAGGGCGACGAGCTCTGGAAGCGCTTCCGCGCCGCTCGCTCGACCGTCGAGAGCCACCGCCGCAGCTTCTTCGCCGGCCTCGACGCCGAGCACAAGGAGGTGCGCGCGCGCAAGCAGGCTCTCGTCGACAAGGCCGTCGCGCTCGCGCCGCAGGGCTCGGCGGGCATTCCGGCCTACCGCCGCCTCCTCGACGAGTGGAAGACCGCGGGCCGGGCTGGCAAGAAGATCGATGACGCCCTGTGGGAGCAGTTCAAGGCCGCCGGAGACGCGCTGTACGCCGCCAAGGCCGAGGTCGACGCCCGGGAGAACGAGGAGTTCTCGGCCAACCTGGCCGTCAAGCTCGCGCTGCTCGACGAGGCCGCCCCGCTGCTGACGGCCACCGATCGCGTTCAGGCCCGCAACACCCTCTCGAGTATCCAGCGGCGCTGGGAGGCGGCCGGCAAGGTGCCGCGCGACCAGGTGCGGGTGGTGGAGGATCGCCTGCGGCAGATCGAGCTCGCGGTCAAGAAGCTCGAAGAGGACCACTGGAACCGCACTGACCCCGAGAAGAAGGCCCGATCGGAGGGTCTCGCGGCGCAACTCGAGCAGGCCATCGCCGGGCTCGAGGCCGACCTGGCCGCGGCGACCGCGGCGAAGGACGCCAAGCGCATCGCCGAGGTCACGGAGGCTCTGGAGGCCCGGCGCGCCTGGCTCGCCGCGGTGGACCGCTGAGCACCGACTGCTGACTGCTGACGGCTGACTGCTCTCCACAGCGCTGCGGCACGGAGCCCGCCGCACGGGGCGGGAGTGGCACACTGCCGGGCATGATCGCCTTGGGAGTCGCCCCCCGCCCGCGCCGCCCCCTGTCGGAGCGGCTCTCCCCCACCGAGCTCGGAGCTGCCGTGCTCGACGGCGAACTGCAGCGACTGGGCGATGACGTCGCACCGATCGACCTGCCGGTGACCACCCGGAGCCGGGCCCGCGCACTCCGCCGAGCAGTGCCCGATCGACGCGTGATCGTCTCCGACCGCAGTGCGGCCTGGATCTGGGGCTGGGTGCTCCCCGTGCCGCCGCTCACCACCAGCGTCTCGATCACCGCGCGGGTGCCGTCGCCCGAGCGCCGGCGGCTTCGTGCCCGCGAGGTCGTCATCGACCCCGATGAGACCGTCGAGCTCGACGGTCTCATCGTGACGACCCCGCAGCGCACCCTCGTCGACCTCGCGCGCCACGACACCGCGCCCGACGCGATCGAGGTCGTCGCCCGGGGCATGCTCGAGCACCGCATCCCGCCCGACGAGGTGGCCCGAGCGCTCGATCGGCGCACGCGACTGGCCTATGTGCGCCGGGCCCGCGCGCTCGTCGCGGCGGCAGCACAGCTCGTCGGGGCAGACGGGGTCAGCCGTTGCTGACGCGGTACACGTCGTAGACCGCATCGATGCGGCGCACGGCGTTGAGCACGCGATCGAGATGCGTCACGTCGCCCATCTCGAACACGAAACGGCTCAGCGCGAGACGGTCTTTCGACGTGCTCACGCTCGCCGAGAGGATGTTGACGTGGTGCTCCGAGAGCACGCGCGTGACATCGCTGAGCAGACCGCTGCGGTCGAGAGCCTCGACCTGGATCTGCACAAGGAACACGCTCTTCGAGGTGGGCGCCCACTCGACCTCGATCATGCGGTCGGGTTCGGTCAGCAGCGACTGCACGTTGCTGCAGTCGGAACGGTGGATGCTGACGCCCTGGCCCCGCGTGATGAAGCCGACGATGCCGTCTCCGGGCACCGGCGTGCAGCACTTCGCGAGCTTGACCAGGATGTCCGGCGCGCCCCGCACGAGCACGCCCGAGTCGCTCGTGCGCACCGGCGTGCGACCCCGCGTGGGCAGGCTGAACGGCTCGTCGTCGCTCTCGGCTTCGACGTGCAGGGCCGCGACGATCTTCTCGATGACCGACTGCGTCGAGACGTGGCCCTCGCCGACCGCGGCGTAGAGCGACTCGACGGTCTCGTAGCGCAGCTGCGCCGCCACGTGGGCGACGGAGTCTTGCGACATCAGCCGCTGGAGGGGCAGGTTCTGCTTGCGCATCGCGCGGGCGATCGCATCCTTGCCCTGCTCGATCGCCTCGTCGCGGCGCTCCTTCGTGAACCACTGCCGGATCTTCGAGCGGGCGCGGGTGCTCGTGACGAAGTTCAGCCAGTCCTGGCTCGGGCCCGCATCGGGATTCTTGGATGTGAAGACCTCGACCGAGTCGCCGCTGCTGAGCGGCGTGTCGAGAGGCACGAGGCGGCCGTTGACCTTCGCCCCCATGGTGCGGTGCCCCACCTCGGTGTGCACGGCGTAGGCGAAGTCGACGGGCGTGGCGCCGGCCGGTAGGCCGATCACCTTGCCCTGGGGCGTGAAGACGTAGACCTCCTTCGCGCCGATCTCGTACCGGAGGTTGTCGAGGAACTCGGTGGGGTCGCTCGTCTCGGCCTGCCAGTCGGAGATGTGCGCGAGCCAGGCCATGTCGGTGTCCGAGCGCTCGACTCCCGCGTCGCTGCGGGCCGAGCCCGCCATGCGCTCCTTGTACTTCCAGTGCGCGGCCACACCGAACTCGGCGCGCTGGTGCATCTCGTGCGTGCGGATCTGCAGCTCGACGGGGCGGCCGCCCGGACCGTAGACGGTCGTGTGGAGCGACTGGTAGAGGTTGAACTTCGGAGTCGCGATGTAGTCCTTGAACCGACCGGGCATCGGGTTCCAGCGGGCGTGGACGGCGCCGAGGACGGCGTAGCAGTCGCGGATCGAATTGACCAGGATGCGCACGCCGGTGAGGTCGTAGATCTCGTCGAAGTCGCGACCGCGGTGCACCATCTTCTGGTAGATCGAGTAGTACTGCTTCGGCCTGCCCTTGATCTCGGCTTTGATGCGCGCCTGCCGCAGGTCGTCTTTGACCGTGTCGATCACCTGCTGCACGAACGCCTCGCGCTCCGGGGTGCGCCCGCGCACGAGGCTCTCGATCTCGACGTAGATCTTCGGGTGCAGCACGGCGAACGAGAGGTCTTCAAGCTCCCACTTGATCGTCTGGATGCCCAGTCGGTGCGCGAGCGGCGCGTAGATCTCGAGGGTCTCCTGCGCCTTCCGCCGCGCGGAGTCGCTCTCGACGAAGCCCCAGGTGCGCGCGTTGTGCAGCCGGTCGGAGAGCTTCACGATCAGCACCCTGATGTCTTTCGACATCGCGACGATCATCTTGCGCACCGTCTCGGCCTGCGCGCTGTCGCCGTACTTGACCTTGTCGAGCTTTGTGACGCCGTCGACGAGCATCGCGATCTCGTCGCCGAAGTCGCGCCGCAGCTCGTCGAGGCTGTAGTCGGTGTCCTCGACGGTGTCGTGCAGCAGGGCCGCCGCGATGGTCTTGGCGCCGATGCCGAGGTCGGCGAGAATCTGCGCGACCGCGAGCGGATGGGTGATGTACGGCTCGCCGCTCTTGCGGGTCTGCCCCTCGTGCGCGCGCTCGGCCACCTGGTAGGCCCGTTCGATGAGCGGGATGTCGGCCTTGGGGTGATGCGTGCGCAGCGTGCGGATGAGCGCTTCGAGGGCGCCGCCCGACTGCGACCGCGAGAAGATGCGCGGCAGGAGGGCGCGCAACGACGCCGAGCTCTGCTGCGTCGTCTCCGTCATGCGCGCCTCCACCCCGATTCTACGGGCAGGTCGCTCTGCGACCGTCCGCCACGGGATGCCCGCACGCCGCGGCCGGTGGCCCGACT
>JAIXXG010000007.1 GCA_027490915.1 Microbacteriaceae bacterium | reverse complement strand
GTCGTCGACCCCCGCCCGGCGTTCGACCTCCCACTCCCCGACGCCCGGAGACGACTGACTGACGAACAGCGTCCCCACCACCGGATTCTCCGCTGCCGCCTCGCTCTCGATGACGAGCTGCACGGGCCCCGTGACCACACGCGATCCGACCGAGACAAGCACGACGATCACAACGACGAGCAATACGCTCAGCCCGACACCGACGGTGATCATTCGGCGCGAGAAACGTACGCCCGCCGCGGGAGGCGGGACGACCGCCTCCAGTCTGGTCGGAGCTTCTGCCGTGTCCGCCGCAGGCACCACAGGCGACCCACACTCAGCGCAGAACTTTCCACCGCGAAGGGCGGCCCCACAGTCGGTGCAATGACCCATCATCCGATGATACGAGAGGCATTCGCGAAGTATGGTCCGTGTACTGCCGCCGCGAGATGGCCACGCTGAGGCGGCGACGGCGCGCCGCGGCCCGAGCCCTAGAACCGGGTCGAGTTCTCGATGAGGCGCTTGACCCGCTCGGGAATGGGCGGGTGGGTCGCGAACATGCGGTCCATGACGCCCGGCTTCATCGGGTCGCTGATGTAGAGGTGCGCCATGGTCGAGTTCTGGCGGCGCATCGGGCGGGCGTAGTCGCCGAGCTTCTGCAGCGCGCTCGCGAGAGCCTCGGGGTCGCGGGTGGTGAGGGCGCCCGTCGCGTCGGCGAGGTACTCGCGCTGCCGCGAGACGGCGGCCTGCACGACCGCGGCGACGAGGGGCGCGATGACCATCGCGGCGAGGCCGAGCACGAGCATGATCGGGTTGCCGTTGTTGTTGCGGTTGCCGCCCCAGAACGCCATGCGCAGCAGGATGTCGGCGATGAACCCGACGGCCACGACGAGGCCGAAGACGATCGTCGACACCCGGATGTCGTAGTTCTTGACGTGCCCCATCTCGTGCGCCATGACGCCGGCGAGCTCGCGGTCGGTCATGATCTCGAGCAGGCCGGTGGTCGCCGCGACGCTCGCGTGCTTCGGGTCGCGACCCGTCGCGAAGGCATTCGGCGCCGGATCATCGATGACGTACACGCGCGGCATCGGCAAGCCCTCGGTGATGGCGAGGTTCTCGACGATGCGGTACAGCCGCGGGTTGTCGGCCTTGGTGATCGGATGCGCGCCGGCGAGCGACAGCGCCTGCGAGCCCGCCGCGTAGTACTGGATGAGCGTGTAGACGCCCGCGCCGATGAGCGTGCCGATGAAGATGCCGAACCCGCCGCCGTACAGGTAGTCGGCGAGCAGGCCGAGCAGCCCGATGATGATGACGAACAGCACGATGATGAGCACCGTGTTGCGCTTGTTCGCCGCGATGGCGCGATACACCTAGACCTCCAGGGGTCGCCGAGCAGTCGGGAGCCCGCACCGCGGGCGCCGCCGACGGGTGATCAGAACTGCACGCGCGGCGGCTCGGCGATCGCCGCCGCGTCGGCGACCTCGAAGAAGTCGCGCTCGGTGAAGCCCAGGCCGCGCACGAACAGGGTGTTCGGGAACTGCTTGATCTTCACGTTGAGCTCGCGCACCCCGCCGTTGTAGAAGCGGCGCGAGGCCTGGATCTTGTCCTCGGTGTCGACCAGCTCTTGCTGCAGCTGCAGGAAGTTCTGGCTCGCCTGCAGCTGCGGGTAGGCCTCGGCCACCGCGAAGATGCTCTTGAGCGCCTGCTGCATGTGGCCCTCGGCGACGGCGGCGTCGGCCGGGCCCTGGGCGCTGAGCGTCTCGGCGCGCGCCTTCGTGACGGCCTCGAAGACCTGCTTCTCGTGCGCGGCGTAGCCCTTCACCGCCTCGATGAGGTTGGGCAGGAGGTCGGCGCGGCGCTTGAGCTGCACCGTGATGTCGCTCCAGGCCTCGTCGACGCGCACGTTGAGCGTGACGAGCGAGTTGTACGTGGCCCAGAGGTAGATGCCCGCGATGACCACGAGCAGAACGAGCACACCGATGATCACGAGGAATTCCATGATCCACAGCATACGGCGGGGCCGCCGGACCCGACAGGGGCAGGGCTGGGAGAATGGACAGCACGGGTCGAGACGGGGGTGAGGGGATGCGGAGCTCAACAGCGCTCGCGACGACCCTGCTCGCCGCCCTCGCGCTGGCGCTGCTGCCCGCCGCGCCCGCGACCGCGGCCGCCGCGTTCGACGTGCCGCCGAGCGACTTCGTGGCCGGCGCGACCGTCACGCTGAGCGGCGCGAAAGACGCGGGCAGCACGCTCGTGATCCGCCGCGGCGGCCAGATCGTGTGCACGGTCGGCGATGCGGATGCCCTCACCTGGCAGTGCGCCGACCTGCCGACCCCGAGCGGGGTGCACGAGTTCACCGGAGACGAGACGTTCGCCGACGCGAGCGTGGTGCCGCTCGCTCCGCTGACGCTGCGCGTGCTGGCGCCGCCCGTGCTCGACGGAGCCGGAGGGTCGGTGCTCACCACGGGGCGCTTCACGGGCACGGCGGTGCCCGGGGCGAGCATCCGTGTGCAGTCGACCGGCGAGGGCGGCGCGATCGAGCACGCGTGCCCCGCGGCGCTGCCCTCGGGCTTCTGGTCGTGCGTGATCGACCTGCCGAACGGCTTCTACCAGGTGACCGCGCGGCAGCAGTCGGCGGCCATCGGCCCGGAGCAGTCGGGGGCGAGCCCGCCGGTGTCGGCGACGATCGACCGCACCCCGCCGAGTGCGCCGACGATCACCTCGCCGCGGCCCGGCACGACGCCGCTCGCCGCGGTCACCGCGCGCGGCGGCGGCGAGCGCGGGGCGACCCTGCAGCTGTTCGTCGACGGCGCCGTGGTGTGCGAGGCCGTGGTCTCGAGCTCGGGCGCCTGGCAGTGCCCGCTGCGCTGGCCGTCGCCGGGCGCGTACACGCTGCAGGCGCTGCAGCGCGACCGGGCCGGCAACTTCAGCGCCGCGAGCGCCCGCGTCGAGGTGCGCTTCTCGCCGCCGGCCGACCCGCCGGCGGCCAGCGCCCCCGCGGCGCCCCCGCTGCCGGGCTCGTCGCCCACCCCGAAGCCCGACGCCTCGGGGGCGCCGCTTCCGGAGGGTCCGGGATCGCCCGCGACGCCCGCGGAGGTGCCGACCACGAACTGGGGAACTCCGACCGGGTTCGGGGCGTCGCTGCCGACAGCGCAGCAGGTGATCGACCGCGGCGGCTGGGTGCTCGCCCCGCTGATCGGCCTCGCCTATCTGCTGCTCATCGCCCTGCCCGTGCGCGCCGCCGCGACGCACGTGCTGCCGCGACTGCCCCGTCGCCGTCGCCTGACCCTGACCGGGCGCAACCGCGACGACCTCGATGACGAGGCGTCGGCGGCGGCGCGCGCCCCGCTCGTGCTGTCGCCGTACCTCGTCGCCGCCGGCACCCTCGGCGGGGCCGCCATCATCGCGGCGCTCTCCGGCGGCATCGACGCCGAGGTGCGGTACCTGCGGCTGACCGCGGCCATCGGGGCCGGCCTGGTGCTGCTGAACATCGTCGGAGTGCTGCTGCCCGCGCGGCTCGCCGCCGGGGTCGGGGCGACCCGCGCCGTGGTGCGGCTGCTGCCCGGCATCCTGCTCGTCGCCCTCGCGGCGGCGCTCGTCTCGCGCCTCGGGGGCCTACAGCCGCCCCTGCTCGCCGGCGTGCTCATCGCGGCCGCGGCGGCCGTCGGTTCGGGGCGTCGCGCGATGGCGGGCGTCGCCGTCGCCCAGACGAGCGGCGTCGCCGCTCTCGCCCTGCTCGGCTGGGCCGTGCGCGACCTGCTCTCGCCCAGCACCGGGGTCTGGATGACCCTCGCGAGCGAGACCGCCGCGGCGGTCGCCCTCGGCGGCCTGGGGTCGCTGCTCATGCTGCTGCTGCCCGTCGGCCCCCTGCCGGGGCGCACCCTCTACGCGGTGTCGCCGCCAGCGTGGGCGGTCATCGCGCTCGTGTCGGCCGGCGTGACCGGCGCGATCCTCGTTGCCGGGCCGGCGTTCCCGCTCGCCGTGCTGACGCTCGCGGGGGCCGCTTTCGCCGCGGTGCTCACGGCCGCCGTGGTGTGGGTGCGGTGGGTCGCGCCCGGCTGGCGCTGAGCATCCCTAGGCCAGCACCGCCCGCAGGGCGTCGATGATGCTCGTGGCGCGCGGGTCGTCGGCCTCCATCACGTTCGTGATGAAGGCGAACCCGACGCGGTGCACGGGGTCGGCGAAGGCGACCTGGCCGCCCGCGCCGTCGTGCCCGAAGCTCGCGGCCGACAGGTACCGCCGGGCCTCGGAGTCGAGCTGGAAGCCCATCGCCCAGCGCGGCCACGGCGGCGGCGCCGAGAAGAAGGGATGCCCGTCCGACTGCACGCGCAGCCCCTTCTCGAGGGTCGCATCGTCGACCAGGCGGCCGGTTCCGGCGTCGACGACGGCCGCCGACCAGATCGCGGCGAGACCGCGGGCGGATGCGATGCCGCCCGCCGCCGGAATCTGCGCCGCATGCAGGCGCGGGTCGTTGAAGCCCCCGTCATCGGTGACGAGCGCGTGCGGCAGCGCGCCGCCCAGCGTCATGGCGCGCTCGGGCCAGTCGACGACACCGGGGCGGCGAGCAGCGGCCTGTTGCGCGACGAGCGCCTGCAGGGTCGGGCCGACCGTGAGGTGCGCGACGCGGCCGGCATGCGCGGCGGGCAGCCCGATCCACGCCTCGGCGCCGACCGGGTCGGCGATGAGCTCGGCGAAGGCGTCGCCCGCGCTGCGCCCAGTGATGCGGCGCACCACCTCGCCGATCAACCAGCCCTGCGTGATCGCGTGGTAGGCGTAGGCATAGCCGGGATGCCACAGGGGCGCCTGCTCGGCGAGCGCCGACATCACGGTCTGCCAGTCGAGGATGTCATCGGTGCTGAGGTCGCGCGCCGGGGCGCTGAGCCCCGAGCGGTGGCCGAGGATGTGCCGCACGAGCACGCCCTCTTTACCCGCCTGCGCGAACTCGGGCCAGTAGTCGGCGACGGGGGCGTCGTAGTCCAGACGACCCTGCTGCACGAGGCGCGCGGCGAGCAGGGCCATGAGGCCCTTCGAGCACGAGAACACGACCGAGAGCGTGTCGGGGCCCCACGGCTCGCCCGTGCGCACATCGCGCACGCCGCCGTGCAGGTCGATGACCGGGCGACCCTCGACGTGCACGGCGAGAGCCGCGCCCATGCGTTCGTGACCGTCGAACGCGCGCGCAAAGGCCTCGGCCACCGGCTCGAAGCCGGGCGCGACGAGACCCGCGACCGCGCTCACGCCGAGGCTCCGACGGCGACGGAGAGCCGCTGCTCGCGCGACGACCAGGTGAGCGGCATCGGACCGACGATCTCTCCGACGAACGCGCCCGAGGCGTCGTGGTTGCGGAAGCCGAACAGCTGCCACCGACCCGCGCGATCCTGCACGGCGCGCGCGGCATAGAGCGACTCGTCGTGCACGAGGTGCGCGCTCGCCACATCGACGAGTCCGCCGTTCGGGCCGGTCGCGGTCGGGGCCGCGACCGCCCAGACTCCCCCGCGCTCGCCCGCGCGCTCGCGCTCACCGGCGAGCGCCGGGGTGTCGCACGAGAACAGCAGCACGCGCTCGCCGTCGATGTCGATCAGCTGCAGCACCTCCAGGTGCCGGAAGCCCGCGCCGGGCGCGCTCAAGGGCGCGGCGGCGCTCCAGGTGACGAGGTCGGGCGACGTGGCCACGCCGATCACGCCGCGGTCGAGCTCGTCGGGCCCGTAGGTGGCGCGGGCGGTGATGAGCATCCACCAGCCGCCATCGGGGGCGCGCATGACCCACGGATCGCGCCAGGCCTCCTCCGGCCACACCGACCCGCCGAGCCGCTCGTAGTGCGCCGGGTCGGCCGAGAGCGATCGCTCGGGATGCTTCACCCACGTGTGCAGATCGTTCGAGGTCGCCACGACCACCGTCTCGATGTTGGCGTGGCTGTCGGGCCGCAGAAACCGGGTGCCGGTGCTGAACAGGTGCCAGGTGCCGTCGTCGCCCTGCACGACGCTGCCGGTCCACGTCGCGTGGGCGTCGACCGCGTCGCCGCCGCTCGGGGCGAGGGTCTCGCCGAGGTCGGTCCAGTCGTGCAGGTCGGTCGAGACGGCGTGCCCGATGCGCGCGTTGCGGTGCCGCAGGTGCGGGTCGCCGAGCGAGCGTGGGGCGTGCAGGTAGTAGAGGTGGAAGCGCTCGCCGTCGTCGGCGAACCACATGTCCCAGACCCAGTGGTCGTCACGGGAGAACGGCATGGCTGTCCTATCGGATGGTGGTCGGTCGCGGCGGTGGCGGGGCGCTCAGCCCTTGACCGCCCCCTGCAGCAGCGCCCGGATGAACTGACGCTGGAAGATCAGGAAGACGATGATGGCCGGGATGATGATGATGAGCGCGCCCGCGTTGAGCAGCGGGATGCTGAGGTAGTACTGCCCCTGGAAGAAGGTCAGCGCGCCGGCGACCGTGCGGTCGAGCGGGTCGGCGATGAGCACGACCGGCAGCAGGAACTGGTTCCAGGTCCAGATGAACAGCAGGATCGTCAGGGCGCTGATCGCCGGCAGGGCCAGCGGCAGCTGGATGCGCACGAACTCCTGCCACATCGTCGCGCCGTCGACGCGCGCCGCCTCCGAGAGCTCGCGCGGCACGTTGACGAAGTGCGCGCGCATCCAGAACACCGAGAACGGCATGAACAGGCCGATGAGCGGGAAGATGACCGCCCACTGGGTGTTGAGCGTGCCGAGCCCCTGCGCCTGGTAGTAGAGCGGGATGATCAGCGACTCGAACGGGATCGTGAGTCCCACGACGAACAGCACGAGCACCGCCCGGGCGCCCCGGATGCGGAGCCCACCCAGCGCGTACCCGGCGAGTGTCGCGATCAGCAGCGCGATGGGCACCACGCACACCACGATGAACGCGCTCGAACCCATGAGCCGCCACACGTTGCCGACCTCGAAGGCCTCGACGAAGTTGCCCCACTGCGGGTCGGTGGGCCAGGTGAGGCCCGCGGGGTTGCGATCGGCCGGCTGGAGGGCCGCCGAGAGCATGTTGACGAGCGGGATGAGGGTGAGCACCACGGCGAGTGCGAGCAGCACCCGCCCGATGACGATCTCGGTCTTGGAGGTGATCATCGGTCGCCGATCCTTGCGAGCCGCTGGATCGGCAGCACGAGCGCGAGAACGAGCACCATCATGACGATGCCGAAGGCCGAGGCGAGCCCGACGTCGCTCTGCGTGAAGCCGATGCGGAAGATGAGCAGGCCGGGCACGAGCGTCGCACGCCCGGGGCCGCCCTGGGTGGAGATGTAGATGATGTCGAAGGTGCTGAGGGCCGCGATCATCGTGAGGGTCACGAGCACCGCGAGCTCCTGCCGCAGGCCCGGGAGGGTGATCGTGATGAACTCGCGGAACCAGCCGGCCCCGTCGAGCCGGATCGCCTCGTAGAGCGAGACGTCGATCTTGCCGATGCCGGTGAGCAGCAGCACGGTGCAGAGGCCGGTCAGCACCCACGAGCCGATGAGTCCGACGGCCGGCAGCGCGGTCGCGTAGTCGGCGAGCCACGGGCGGGCGAGGAAGCCGAGGCCGATCGCGTTGAGGATCTGGTTGACGGCGCCCGTCTGCGCGTACATCCACGACCACGCGATGCCGGCGGCCGCGAGCGGGATGATCTGGGGCAGGAAGAGCACGGTCTGCGCGGCCCGGAGGGCTGCGCCATCCCGCATCGTGCGGATCAGGGTCGCGAGCACCAGGCCGGTTCCGACCGGGATGATCGTGAAGAAGGCCACGAGCACGAACGAGTTGCGGATCGCCCCCAGCAGGTCGGGGTTGGTCAGCACGGTGATGTAGTTCTCGAGGCCGACCCAGGTGGCCGCCCCGATGCCGTTCCAGTCGTAGAACGAGAACTGGATGCCCGTGGCGAGCGGGTAGATCACGAAGGTGCCGTAGGCCGCGAGCGCGGGCAGCACGAGCAGCCAGCCGGCCAGGTCGGCCCGTCGGGCCGCTGCGCGTGCAGCGGCCCGACGGGGGGCGCTCGACGTCGACGTGGTGGTCACGCGACGACCTCCTCCAGGCGAGAGACGGTCTGCGACCGTCGCACGATGTCGAGCGCCCTCATGATCAGCCGCCGATCTCCTGCTCGTAGAACGCCTGGACGCGCTCCACGAACTCGCGACCGGTGATCTGGCTGGTCACCAGCAGCTGCGACTCCGGGATGATCGACCCGGCGTAGATGCCGGCCGTGGTGTTCGCCATGAAGTCGACCTGGCCGTTGTCGGCACCGATCTGCGCCGACATCTCGAGAGCCTTCTCGATCAGCGAGCCGGGCTCGACCTCGGGCAGCGGCAGGCTCGGGTCGCCACCGGGCGAGGCGCCCGTGATGTCGACGATGATCTGGCGCGCCTCCGGGTTCGTGTGGATCCAGTTGAGGAAGTACACGATCTCGTTGAGGTTGTCGCTGCCCGCGGCCACCGAGAACGAGTTCGCGGCACCCATGGCGATGAAGCGGTCGCCCTCGTTCACCGGCGGAGCGAGGAAGAAGGTGACGTCGTCGCCGAGCGCCTCCTGGTAGCCCGCCGCGGCCCAGTTGCCGTTGAAGGTGAAGAGGCCCTCGCCCTCCGAGAAGCGGGTCACGAACGTGAAGTAGTCGATCGCGTTGATGTCGCTCGGGAAGTAGCCCTTGTCGGCCCACTCGCGGATCTTCTCCGCGCCCTGCACGTTGCCCTCGGTGTTGTAGGTCGCACCGGGCTCGTTGAACATCCAGCTGAGGAACTCGTCCTGGTCGGCGTACTGGTTCATGAGCGCCTGCACCACGAAGTTGACGACGCCGTCGCTGTCACCGGCCATGATCGGGAGGATGCCGGCCGCCTTGGCGGCGTCCATCATCTCCTCCATCTCGGCGATGGTCTTCGGCGGCTCGGTGATGCCCAGCGTCTCGGCGTGGTTCAGGTTCATGTAGATGCCGGTCACGCTGTAGCCGAGGCCGAGCTGGTAGAGCGAGCCCGAACCGCGCACGCCGTCTTCGCTCATGCGCAGCGGCGAGAGCTGCGAGGCAGGCCACGCGTCCCAGCCGTAGGCCTCGTAGTACGGGTCGAGGTTGGCCAGCAGGCCGTCCTTGACCGTGTCGCCGATGGTGGGGAGGCGGATGAGGTCGGGCGGGTTCGCGCCCGCGAGCAGACGCGGGGCGTTCGCCGTGAGGTTCTGGAACGTGTCGCGCGTGATCTCGAACGTGACGTTCGGGTACTGGCGCGTGAACTCCTCGGTGAGCGCGTCGGTGACCGGGAAGCCGGTCTCGTCGGCGATCGTGAGGACGACCTCCTCGTCGGTGAGCTCGGTGCTCACCTCGACGCCGTCGGTCTCCTCGGGGGCGGACGCGCCGGGCGCGCAGCCGGCGAGGCCGAGCATCGCGAACGCGACGGCCGCACCGACCACCGTGCGCGAGCGCCGGGACATGTGAAGACGCATGCTGTGACTCCTTTGTCTGAATCTCCTGGTGGCTGATCGACAGGGTGTCATGAACAGTCCTGCTGATCGGCATCGACCACGGGCGGTCGGTGCTAAATCCATTTAGCACGACGTGCCGCACGATTGTCAAGTCAGACCGCACACGACGGCCCGTATCGCGCCTGCCCGCCGCATAGACTCGAGCGACGGTCGAGGAGGAGCAGCGATGGCGGGAAAGCGGGTCACTCTCGCCGACGTCGCCCGGCGCGCCGGGCTCTCGCCGACGTCGGCGTCGATGATCCTCAACGGCCGCTCCGACACCCGTCTCTCGCAAGACGCCCACGACCGGGTGATCAAGGCGGCCGCCGAGCTCGGCTACCGCCCCAACGTCGCCGCGCGCGGCCTGCGCACCGATCGCACCGACACCATCGGCTTCATCTCCGACGTCGTCGCCACCACGCGCTTCGCGAGCGGACTCATCAAGGGCGCCCTCGACCGCGCGCACGACGCCGGCCACGTGCTCATCGTGCTCGAGACCGCGGGCGAGCCGCGCCGAGAGGCCGAAGCCGTCGAGGCGGCCCTCGACCGCCAGGTCGACGGGGTCATCTTCGCCACCATGCGCTCGCGCGAGCTCTACGTGCCGCCCGTGCCCGACGGCACCCGGGTCGTGCTGCTCAACGCGACCAACGAGCTGCACCCGGTGTCGATCCTGCCCGACGAGTACGCGGGCGGCAGGGCGGCCGTCGACCTGCTCGCCGCCGCCGGGCATCGGGAGGGCATCCTGCTGCTCGGCCACAACGCCGAGAAGGAGCGCGGGCTGTTCCGCTCGATGACGGTCGAGCGGCGCTTCGCGGGCATCCGCGACGCCATGGCCGAGCACGGCCTGCAGTTCATGGCCGAGGAGTCGATCTGGCTCTGGGAGCCCGAGAACGGCTACGCCGCCATGACCAAGCTGCTCAAGCGCCACCGCTCGAGCCTGCGGGCGATCCTGGCGCTCAATGACCGGCTTGCGTTCGGGGCGCAGCAGGCGCTCACCGAAGCCGGGCTGCGCGTGCCCGACGACGTCTCGATCGTCTCGTTCGACAACGACGAGCTCGCCAGCTACATGCGCCCCGGGTTGACCACAATCGCCCTGCCGCACGAGGCGATGGGCACCGCCGCGGTGGATGCGGTGCTCGACCCCGAACGCACCGGTGAGATCCTCGTGCCGATGCCGGTGGTCGAGCGGGCGTCCATCGCCGCACCCCGCAGCTAGTACCCCGGGTGGGGGTCGAACCCCGCGACGCGCGAGCGTCGCGCGCGAGCGAGTACCCCGGGTGGGGGTCGAACCCACACTTGGGCGATTTTAAGTCGCCTGCCTCTGCCATTGGGCTACCGGGGCGTGCCGCCAGCCTAGAACGCGCGAAACCCCCGGCCGCACGGCGGCCGGGGGTTTCGTGACGGACGACTAGGCCTTGGGGCGCGAGGCGAACTCCTGGAAGTAAGCCTTCGGCGTCTCGCGCGCGGCGAGGCTGACCATGTCGCGGCCGAGGAAGAAGTGGCCGATCCAGCCGCTGAAGACGCGCAGCTTGCGCTCCCACATCGGCACGGCGAGGCCGTGGTAGCCGCGGTGCATGATCCAGGCGATCCAGCCCTTGATGGCGAGGTTGCGCCACTGGTACACGCCCACCCAGAGACCGAGACCGGCGACCGCGCCGAGGTTCTGGTGGATGTACTGCTTGGGGGCCTCACCGCGCAGGGCGGCCGCGAGGTTCTTGGCGAGCTGCTTGCCCTGGCGCACGGCGTGCTGGGCGTTGGGCACGCAGAAGCCGCCCACGCCGCCGCCAGTCAGGTCGGGCACCGCGGCGACGTCGCCGGCGGCCCAGACGCCCTCGACCACGGCGCCGGCCTCGTCGACGACCCGCAGCTCGGCCTGCGCGCGCAGACGGCCGCGCTCCTCCACCGGGAGGTCGGTGTTGCGCACGACCGGGTTGGCCATGACGCCCGCGGTCCAGATGATGAGGTCGCTCTCGAAGGTCTCGCCCGTCGACAGCTCGATGCGGCCGTCGACGGCGCTCGTCAGCTGCGTGTCGAGGTGCACGGTGGCCGCGCGCTGAGCGAGGTTCTTGAGCACCCAGTGGCTGGTCTTCAGCGAGACCTCGGGCATGATGCGGCCCATCGCCTCGATGAGGTGGAACTGCGTGTCGTCGATGGTCAGCCCGGGGTACTGCTCGAGCAGCGAGCTCGCGAGGCTGCGCAGCTCGGCGAAGGTCTCGATGCCGGCGAAGCCGCCGCCGACCACGACGACGGTGAGCAGACGGTCGCGCTCGGGCCCGGCCGGCAGCAGCGCCGCGCGGTGGAAGTTGTCGATCAGGCGGTCGCGCACGGCGACGGCCTCTTCGATCGACTTCATGCCGATCGCCTGGTCGGCGACGCCCGGAATCGGGAAGGTGCGCGACACCGAGCCGGCGGTGACGACGACGTGGTCGTAGTCGAGCTCGTAGGGCTCGCCGATCTCGGGCGTGATCGTCGCGGTCTTGGCCGCGTGGTTGATGCCCGTGACCCGCGCGGTGATGACGGTGGTGCGCTTCAGGTGGCGGCGGTGCGAGACGACCGCGTGGCGGGGCTCGATCGACCCGGCGGCCACCTCGGGCAGGAAGGGCTGGTAGGTCATGTAGGGCAGCGGGTCGACCATGACGACCTCGGCCTCGCCCCGGCGCAGGTGCTTCTCGAGCTTCAGAGCGGTGTAGAAACCGGCGTAGCCGCCACCGACGATGAGGATTCTGGGCACGGGAAAAGCTCTCCTAGGTGGTAGAGGGGACACCCTAATCTACTGGCTGCGCGGGCGCGTGACGAACCGCAGCACGCCCGCCGCCGCGAGCACGGCGAGGGCGGTGCCCGTGCCGCTCACGATGAGCAGGGTCGGGATGACCGGCTCGAGCGGCGCCGAGCCGAGGCCGAGCATCCCGCCCGTCTCGTCGGCACCCCGGCCGAGGCCCGCCCGCAGCTGCGGCAGGCTGCCGGCCAGGGGCTCGGCGTCGGCCCGGCGGTGCAGCTCGACCCAGTCGGCGAGTGAGCCGAGCGGGTTCTCGTCGACCGCGGGAACGTCGGCCGAGACCGCCGCGGCGGCGTCGATCAGCCCGTATCCGTAGAGCGGATCGGGCACGGTCGCGGTGGCCGGCCGCGCGGTGCTGATGATGCGGTTGATGACGCCGGCCGCGTCGAGCTCGGGATGCGCAGCCCGCACGAGGGCCGCGATGCCCGCGACGATCGGGGTGGCGCCACTCGTGCCCTGCCACGAGGAGTGCCCGCCGCCGGGCGTGGCGCCGATGAGACCCTCGCTCGGCGCCATGACCCCGATCGTGATGCCCTGCGACGAGGCGTTGTCGCTCGCCCGCCCCGCCCGGTCGACACCCCCGACCGCGAGCACGCCCGGCATCGTCGCCGGCGCCGAGACCTGCTCGGTGCCGTTGCCGCGGTTGCCGGCGGCGGCGATCACGACGACGTCGTTGGCCTCGGCGTGCAGGAACGCGTCGTCCCACGACGTCGGCCAGTCGAGCTGGTTGCGGGTGAGCGAGAGCGAGATGATGTCGGCCCCGTTGTCGACCGCCCAGCGCACGCCCTCCGCGACCTGGTCGTCGCCGCTGCGCTCGCCCGGCCCGAAGGCGAGCGAGATGCTGAGGATCGACGCGGCCGGCGCGGCCCCGATGACGCCGGATGCGGGGCCGCTGCCGCGCCCCGCCGCGAGCGAGGCGACCATGGTGCCGTGCGTGATGCCGCCCGGGCCGAGCGGCAGCGTGCCGGTCTCGTTGCCGCGGCCCGACACGTCGGTGCCGCCGATGACCGCACCCGCGAGGTCGGGGTGCCGAGCATCCACCCCCGAATCGATGACGGCGATGACGACGCCCTCGCCGCGCGTCACCTGCCAGGCCTCTCGGATGCCGTACTCGTCGAGCCAGTACTGCCGGTCGCGCACGGCATCGGCGGCGGCGGGCGCAGCGGTGAGCGGCGCGGCGGCGGTGACGAGCCCGAGCGCGAGCCCGGCGACCGCGACGAGGGTCGCGGTCGTGCGTGCGCGGGTCAGGAGCCGCGCTGGTCGGGCGCGCACGCGCACACCTCGGGGCTCCAGCCGCACTCGGCCAGGGCGCGGTCGCCGATCGGGTTGACGCCCGGCCCGGCCGCGAGGCTGTGGCCGACGAGGGCGTGCAGGCACTTGACGCGCGTGGGCATGCCGCCCGCGCTGTAGCCCGCGATCTCGTCGACGGCGAGGATGCCGTCGCGGTCGGCGAGGTACTGCTCGTGCGCGGCGCGGTAGGCCTCCCCCACCGCGGGGTCGGCCTCGAGCTCGGCGGCGTACAGCGGCATGCGCCCCTCGGCCTCGAGGTGCGAGACGGCGACGGTGGCCGCGGGATGCGTCAAGTAGTACAGCGTCGGGAAGGGCGTGCCGTTCGACAGCCGCGGGCGCGTTGCCACCACGGTCGGAGCGCCGCAGACGCACCGGGCGGCGATGCCGATGACGTCGCGCGCCGGGCGGCCCAGCTGGGCGCTCACGAGCTCGACGTCGCGGTCGGTGAACGCGTCGAAGGGCGGGCGGGTCACTCGACACCCCCCTGCACGGGCGAGATGAGCTGGTCGGCCGGCAGGTCGGTGAGCCCGGCCGTGACGATCGACGACAGCAGCGCGCGCGTCCAGTCGACCCGCGTGGTCTGGATCTCGTCGCTCACCGGCGTGCCGTCATCGCCCTCGACCGTGAGCCCGTCGTCGACGACGAGGTACGTGATGTCGCCCGGGTAGACGTAGAGCAGCCGATCGCGCGCCTGCGCCTCGATGTAGGCCGGGTCTTGCCAGCGGTCGATGTCACGCTGCAGCCCGTCGACGACCGCCTGCTGCTCGGCGACCCGGCGCTCGAGCTCGGCGATCTCGTTCTGCTGCTCGACGAGCACCTTGAGCGAGGGGGCGAGCACGATGAGGGCCGCCACGATCAGCAGCAGCACCGTGACCGTGAAGCCCGAGACCTGCAGCGAGCGGAACCACGGCGTCGTCGCCGGCGCGCCCTCGGGCAGGACGGGCGGCGCGGTGCGGGGTGCTCGGGCCATGGCTCCAGCTTAAGCGCCGCGCCCGCCGACCCCGGGGAGGGGGCGACGGGCGCGGGGCGATCGATGGCGATGCGGGATGCCCGCTCACCGCCGCGGAGGGCTACGCCGTGAAGCGCGGGAAGGCCCCGCGAGCCGCGTAGCGCGCGGCGTCGCCGAGCTCCTCCTCGATGCGGAGCAGCTGGTTGTACTTCGCGACGCGCTCGCTGCGGGCCGGGGCACCGGTCTTGATCTGGCCGCAGTTGGTGGCGACGGCGAGGTCGGCGATCGTGGTGTCCTCCGTCTCGCCCGAGCGGTGCGAGAGGATGGCCGTGTAGCCGCTGCGCTGCGCCAGCGACACGGCGTCGAGGGTCTCGGTGAGCGTGCCGATCTGGTTGACCTTGACGAGCAGCGAGTTGGCGGTGCCGCGGGCGATGCCGTCGCCGAGGCGCGCGGGGTTGGTGACGAAGAGGTCGTCGCCGACGAGCTGCACCTTCGCGCCGAGGTCGGCCGTGAGCGCGGCCCAGCCCTCCCAGTCGTCCTCCGACAGCGGGTCTTCGATGGTGACGAGCGGGTAGGCCCCGACGATGTCGGCGTAGAAGGCGGCCATCGCGGCGGCCGAGTGCTCGGCGCCCTCGAAGCGGTACACACCGTTCTCGAAGAACTCGGTGGCGGCGACGTCGAGGCCGAGGGCGATGTCGGTGCCGGGCCGGAAGCCCGCCTTCTCGATCGCGGCCATGAGGAAGTCGAGCGCGGCCTTCGTGCCCGCGAGGTCGGGCGCGAAGCCGCCCTCGTCGCCGAGGCCCGTGGCGAAGCCGCCAGCCTTCAGCTCGCCCTTCAGGGCGTGGTAGGTCTCGACGCCCCAGCGCAGACCCTCGCTGTAGGTCTCGGCACCGATCGGCAGGATCATGAACTCCTGCACGTCGACGCCGGTGTCGGCGTGGGCACCGCCGTTGATGACATTCATCATCGGCACGGGCAGCACGTGCGCGTTGGGGCCGCCGAGGTAGCGGAAGAGCGGGAGGTCGGCCGAGTCGGCGGCCGCCTTGGCGACGGCGAGCGAGACGCCGAGGATCGCGTTGGCGCCGAGCTTCGACTTGTTGTCGCTGCCGTCGGCCGCGATGAGCTGCGCGTCGATGAGGCGCTGGTCGCTGGCATCCATGTCTTCGATGGCGGGGCCGAGCACGTCGAGCACGGCGTCGACGGCCTTCTGCACGCCCTTGCCGAGGTAGCGGCCCTTGTCGCCGTCGCGCAGCTCGTAGGCCTCGAAGGCCCCGGTCGACGCGCCCGAGGGCACGGCGGCGCGCGAGACGGTGCCGTCGTCGAGCAGCACCTCCACCTCGACGGTCGGGTTGCCGCGCGAGTCGAGGATCTCGCGAGCGCCAACGGCCTCGATTGCAGCCATGGGGGTTCTCCTTACAGACGTGGTGGTCGGGGCTCCGGTGAGCGCACCGCCGGGGTGGTCGGGGTGATCAGGAAGCGCTGTCGAGCCTACGCCAGTCGAGCGACCCGGCATCGGCCGGGGCCTCGGGCCCGACGAGGGCGAAGCGCTGGTAGCCGTCGGCGGCCAGCTGGTCGAGCGCGGCCTTGAGGTTCTTCGGGCGGCGCAGGAGTCGCACACGAGCGCCGCCGGCCACGAGCGCCGACTTGAGCGCCATGAGCGCCCCGAGGTCGGTGTCGGCATCGTGCACGAGCGCGACCGCGTCGACGACGGCGTCATCGCCGAGATCGACGAGGTCGATCAGCCGCTCGAAGCCGAGCGAGAAGCCCGTCGCCGGAACATCGGTGCCGAGGAAGCGCCCGATCATGCCGTCGTAGCGCCCGCCGCCGCCGAGCGAGTACCCGAGGTCGGGGTGGGCGACCTCGAAGATCGGGCCCGTGTAGTAGCCCATGCCCCGCACGAGCAGCGGGTCGAACCGCAGCGCGACGCCGGGCAGAGCGGCGCGCAGCTGCCGCAGGTCGGCCACGGCGGCCGCGGCGTCGCCGGGCGCGCGATCGAGCATCCCCCAGGCGGCGTCGGCATCGGCGTCGAGGTCGATCCAGCCCATGAGGCCAGCGGCGTCGGCGACCCCCAGCTCGGTGAGCTCGGCGATGACCGCCTCGAGCCCGATCTTGTCGAGCTTGTCGAGCGTGATGAGCGCCTTCGGCTGCAGCGCCTCGGGCACGGCGAAGGCGCTGAGCCACGCGGTGAGGAGGCGGCGGTCGTTGATGCGGATGCTGCTGCCGGGAATCCCGAGGGCGTCGAGCGCCGCCGCCGTCGCGGTGATGAGCTCGACCTCGGCGCTGATGCCCGGCTCGCCGATGATGTCGATATCGCACTGCACGAACTGGCGGTAGCGCCCCTTCTGCGGCCGCTCGGCCCGCCAGACCGGCGCGATCTGGATCGACCGGAAGACGCCCGGCAGCACGCCGCGGTTGCTCGCGTAGAAGCGTGCGAGGGGCACGGTGAGGTCGAACCGCAGGCCGAGGTCGGCGAGGTCGAGGGGGCTCGCGGCGGCGGCCAGATCATCCATCGTCAGGCCGCGCTTCATGACCGCGTAGGCGAGCTTCTCGTTGTCGCCACCGAGCCCCGAGAACAGGCGCGCCGTGTCCTCGACGACCGGAGTCTCGATCTCGTCGAAGCCGTGCGCGGTGTACACGCGGCGGATGCGGGCGAGCACCGCCTCGCGTCGCGCCTTGTCGGCCGGCAGGATGTCGCGCATGCCGCGCGGGGGCGTGACGGAGGCGGCCATGGCCTCGATTCTCTCACGGGCCCGCGGCGCACCGCGGACCGCGGGAGGCGGCCGCGGCACCCTCCGGCGCTAGGCGACCCGGCTGCCCGTCGGCAGCGCGCCCGCCGGCGTGCGGGTGCGGGCGATCGCCCCCCACAGCGCGGCGGCCGCGAGCACGACGTGGATCAGCAGCCCGACGAACCAGCTCGGCACCGTGCGGTCGAAGATCTGCTCGGGCGTCTCGTACGGGTACCCCAGCGACGGGTCGCCGGCGAGGGCGGCGCCGCACTCGTCGTAGACCACCTCGCTCTCGATCGGCAGCTGCGCGCTGCGCACACCGAGGGCGATCTGCCCGAAGAGATCCTGCGGGAAGCCGTTGCTGTCGAAGGTCGTCGGCGCCGCATCCGCCAGCACGATGTACGGGTTCGCGGCGAGGATGCCCCAGACCCGGTCGAACCGCGGCACCGAGTAGGTGCTCACCTGCGGCTCGAGGCACTCGATGACCACGGGAAGGCCGGTCTCGGGGTCGAACTCGCCGCCGTCGGAGTAATCGATGCTGATATACGTCTGCGTCTGCTGGGTCTGGAACGCCAGGCCGCCGAGGGTGAAGGCGATGAGGGTGCCGATGCTGAGCGCCGCGACGACGAGGTAGGTCGTCACGACCGAGAACAGCGGGCGCCCGATGAGCCCCGAGAGCCCGACCCCGACCGCCGCCACCACGCCGAGCTCGAGCACGAGCACGCCGAGCGAGGCCGCGAGGGTGTCGCCGCGCACACCCCCGGCGATGAGCGTGAAGAGCAGAGCGGGCAGCGAGGCGAGGAGGAAGGTGAGCGCGACCGTCCAGGCCGCGAGGAACTTGCCCAGCACGATCTGGCTCGTCGTCGCGAGGGTGACCTGCGTCGTGGCGAGTGTTCCGGCCTCGCGGTCGCCGTTGATCGCGGCGCCGCTGATGGCCGGGGTGACGAGCGTGCCGACCAGCAGCACGAAGAAGATGATCGTCGAGTAGATGCCGGCGCTGTCGCGCACGTCGGCTCCGAACGCGGTGAGGGATGCCCAGAGCAGCGCCGTGACGAGGCCCACGAGCACGAACACGACGCTGACGAGCACGATCCACGCGGTCGAGCGGATGCGCTGCTGCAGCTCGAGCCGCACGATCGTGCCGAGGGTGTCGAGGGAGCGGTTCATCGCTCGCCTCCTTCCGTCGCGGCGGGCGCGGGAGCGGCCGCCGGGTCGGCGGCGCCGCGGGCCAGGTCGAGGAACGTGTGCTCGAGGTCGCCCACCGCGGGCCCGAAGTCGACGATCGCGACACCGGCACCGACGAGCCGGGCGAGCACCGCGGCTGCCTCGGCCTCTCCCGCCACGGGGATCAGCGTTCCGAGGTGGTCGGAGGCGCCGCCCGCGATGCCGAGGTCGGCGAGCGCCGCGCTGAGGGCCGCCGGGTCGAGCGCGCGCACGCGCCAGTCGCGCACCTGGGCACGGCTGCGCTCGACGCGCTCGGCCGAGGCGGTCGCGCCGCGGTCGAGGTAGACGGCGGCGTCGGCCATCTCATCGAGCTCGGCGAGCACGTGGCTCGAGACGAGCACGGCGACCCCGTCACCGGCGAGGCGGCGCACCAGCTCGCGCAGCTCGACGCGCGCTGCCGGGTCGAGGCCCGAGGCGGGCTCGTCGAGCAGCAGCACCCGCGGCTCGTGCACGAGCGCCCGGGCAAGGCTCAAGCGCTGCTTCTGCCCACGGCTGAGCACGCGGCTCGGCCGATCGGCGAGCTCCTGCAGCCCCACGAGCTCGATGAGCGCGCTCGCGCGCGCCCGCGCCTGCTCGGGGGTCAGCTCGTACAGCCGCCCGGTCACCTCGAGCGCACGGCGCACCGTCACGGTTCCCCACGAGCCCAGCACGTCGGGCATCCAGCCCATCGCCTGCCGCACGGCGCGCGGGTCGGCCACCGGATCGTGCCCGGCGATGCGGATCGTTCCTGCGTCGGGCCGCAGCAGCGTCGCGAGCATGAGCAGCAGCGTCGTCTTGCCCGAACCGTTCGGGCCGATCAGGGCGGTGACCGAGCCGGGCTGCACCGTGAAGCTGGCGTCGCGCACGGCGTGCACGTCGCCGAACGACCGGGCGACCCCCTCGACCTCGATGGCGGGCGCGAAGGCCGCAGTGGACGTCATGCCCTCAGTCAAGCAGGATCGGGCGCCTCAGGGGCAGACCCCTCGTTCTGCTCGGCGTGGCGGATGCCCCGCTCGAGCTCGGCGAGCGCCGACCGCAGCGCCCGCTCGGCCTGCATCCCGTTCGCCCGCGCGCCCGCGACGAGCGCGAGCAGCTGCGCTCCGAGCGCGGTCTCGTCCGCCGGCACCGCGACCGCGGGAAGGGCCGGTGCGAACCCGACGTCGTCGGCGCGCCCGAGCAGCTTCTGGGCCCGCTGGAGCGCGGGCAGCCCGCGCGGCACCCCGTCGAGCACCGAGGTGCGGGCGGGCTTCTCCTGCCGCTTCCAGGTGTCCCAGTTCGCCGCCACCGCGTCGGCCGTGTCGGCCACCACGTCGCCGAAGACGTGCGGATGCCGGCCGACCATCTTGGCCGTCGAGCGCGCCGCGACGTCCTCGATCGTGAACCCGTCGGCGCCGCGGGCCGCCGCGATGTCGGCGTGGAAGAGCACCTGGTAGAGCACGTCGCCGAGCTCCTCCAGCACGTCGTCGGGCGTGCCGTGCTCGATCGCGTCGATGAGCTCGTGCGCCTCTTCGACGAGGTACTGGGTGAGGCTCTCGTGCGTCTGCTCCGCATCCCACGCGCACCCACCCGGAGCACGCAGGTAGGCGAGCACCGCGATCAGCTGATCGAGCTGGGGGTGAGGCTGCGCCGGAGGCAGAGCGTGGTCGGTCATGACCCCATTGTTGCGGCAGGGCGGTCGCGCGGCATCGTCGTGGCGATGATGGCGGTCGCGATCGCGCACAGCAGGGCTCCGATGAAGACCGCCTGCGACGCCGGGATGATCGCCACGGGGTCGACCGCGCCCGAGGCCCCCTCCCCCAGGGCTCCGGCGCCGCCCGCCGCTCGGTAGAGCCCGTTGGCGACGGCCCCGAATACGGCGACCCCGACCGCCTGCCCCACGGCGCGGGCGAACAGGTTGGTGCCCGTCACGACGCCGCGCTCGTTCCACTCGACACTGGTCTGGGCGGCGATGAGGGTCGGCGTCGCGACGAGCCCGAGGCCGAGACCGGTCAGGAAGCACGCGATGGCGGCGAACACGACCGAGGGGCTCGCCGCGGTGCCGGCGAGAACGGCCGTACCGGCGAGCACCAGCACCATGCCGATGAGCACCGTCTGCCGGAACCCGATCGTCAGGTACAGCCGCCCCGACAGCGACGCCGAGATCGGCCAGCCGATCGTGAGGGCGGCGAGCGCGAGCCCCGCGATGAGCGGCGAGACGCCCAGGGCCGCCTCGAGCGTGACGGGAACATACGAGGCGAGGCCGATGAGGATCGCCCCCACCCCGATCGAGATGAGCGTGGTGGTCAGCAGCAGGCGCCGCGACAGCACCCACCCGGGCAGGATCGGCTCGGCCGCCCGCCGTTCGACGAGCACGAAGGCGACGAGCAGCACCGTGCCGAGGCCGAAAACCACGGCGCTCTGCCACGACAGCCAGGGCCAGCTCACACCGCCCTGCAGCACGCCGGTGAGCAGCAGACCGAGCGAGAGCACGAGCAGGGCTCCCCCGGCGATGTCGATGCGATGGGGGCTGCGCTCGACCGTCTCGTTGAGCGAGCGGGCGAGCAGCCAGCCGGCCAGCAGGCAGAGCGGGATGTTGATGAAGAAGATCCAGCGCCACGCATCCAGCTCGGCGAACAGGCCGCCGAGGGTCGGGCCGATCACAGCCGAGGCCGCCCAGACGCTCGCGATGTAGCCCTGCACGCGGGCGCGCTCCTCGAGCGTGTAGATGTCGCCCGCGATCGTGATGGCCATCGGGCCGATCGCCCCCGCGCCGATGCCCTGCACGGCGCGGAAGGCGATGAGGGCGGGCATGCTCCACGCCAGGCCGCACAGGATCGAGCCGACGAGGAAGACGCCGATGCCGACGAGGATCACCGGCTTGCGTCCCACCCGATCGGCGAGCTTCGCGAACAGCGGGGTCGTCACGGCCTGCGTCAGCAGGTAGACCGAGAACAGCCAGGGGAACAGCTCGAACGAGCCCAGCTCGGCGACGAGGGTCGGCACCGCCGTGGCGAGGATCGTCGCATCGATCGCGACGAGGCCGGTCGTGACCATGATCGCGAGCAGGATCGGCCCGCGCTCGCTGCGCAGCCCGACGGCGGTTGCTGTGGTCATGCGTGCGACCATAGCCGGATGCTGCCGGAACTCGGCTGGATGCCGCGCCTCGCGGCGGGCCTGCTCGCGCTCGCGCTCGTCGTGCTGCTCGTCGTGCGCGCGGCGCGCAAAGACCAGCGCGAGTACCGCCGGTTCCGCCGCTACCGCTCGACCGCGCGGCGGCAGGCGATGATGCGGCGCTGGCTGCTCGAGTCGCTGGTCGTGTTCGGCGGGTCGAGCGCCGTGCTGCTCGTGCTCGTGCATCCGGTGATCGCGCCGCTGCTGGCCGCCACGCAGGCGCTGCCTCCGATCGCGTGGCTGCGGGATGCTCTCGCCGGCGGCCCCGGCGCCGCCCTGCTGCTCGGCGCCCTCATCGGTGTCGCCCTGCTGACCCTGCTCGGTGCCCGCAGCGCCCGTCGCGACGGCGGCATCGTCATGGTGGGCGACATCGCCGCCCTGCTGCCCCGCAATCGCCCGGAGCTGGGCTGGGGCGCGGCGCTCTCGGTCAATGCGGGCGTCGTCGAGGAGTCGCTGTTCCGGCTCGCACTGCCGGCGCTGCTCGTGGTCGTGACGGGCGAGCCGATTAGCGCGTTCGTGCTGGCGGCGCTGCTGTTCGGCGCACTGCACGCCTATCAGGGCTGGGTCGGGGTGGTCGCCACCACCGTCGTCGGGCTGCTCTTCACCGCGCTGTACGTCGTGAGCGGCAGCATCGGCCTCGCGATGCTCGTGCACGCCCTGTTCGACCTGCGCACGCTCGTGGTGATCCCGATGGCGGTGTACTGCGTGCACGAGGTGCCGGGCACCGTGCTCTTTCCCCGGCCGCTCGCCGTGCGACCGCCGCCGGCTCAGGCGGAGGGCGAGGCCGACGCGTCCGCCGCGGCAGGTGCCGACTCGGGCGCGTAGAGCGCCGTCAGCACGCGCCCGACCCACACGATCAGGTCGTCATCGGAGGCGCCCGCCGGCAGGGGCACCGTCGCGGCCCGCTGCTGCGCGAACCACTTCGACCCCGGGTACAGGCGCTGCAGGCGCAGCTGCCGCGAGTCGGGCAGCAACGGCCCCACGAGCCGCAGGTTCGTGCCCATGACGACGACGTCGCTCAGACCCAGCTGCTGCGCCTGGCGGCGCAGGCGCGACACCGCGAGCAGGCTCACGACCGGTGCGGGAGGCTCGCCGTAGCGGTCGGCGAGCTCGTCGAGCACCGCATCCAGCGCCGTCTCGTCGCTGATCGGCGCGCTCGCCGTCGACAGCTTCTGGTACGCCTCGAGGCGCAGGCGCTCGCTCGCGATGTAGTCGTCGGGAATTCGGGCGTCGACCGGCAGCTCGAGCCGCAGCTCGGTCTGCTCCTCGGCGGCATCGCCGCGGAACACGCTCACCGCCTCGCCGATCATGCGCAGGTAGAGGTCGAAGCCGACGCCCGCGATGTGGCCCGCCTGCTCGGCGCCGAGCAGGTTGCCCGCGCCGCGGATCTCGAGATCTTTCAGCGCGATCTGCATGCCGCCGCCGAGGTCGGTGTTGGCGGCGATCGTCTGCAGGCGGTCGTGCGCGGTCTCGGTGAGCGGCTTCGTCTCGTCGTAGAGGAAGTACGCGTAGGCGCGCTCGCGACCGCGGCCGACCCGACCGCGCAGCTGGTGCAGCTGGCTGAGCCCGTACTTGTCGGCGCGGTCGATGATGAGCGTGTTCGCGTTGGCGACGTCGAGGCCGGTCTCGATGATCGTCGTCGAGACGAGCACGTCGAACTTGCGCTCCCAGAAATCGACCATGACCTGCTCGAGCAGCGACTCGCTCATCTGGCCGTGGGCGACCGCGATGCGCGCATCCGGAACCAGCTCGGCCAGGTGGCTCGCGACGCGCTGGATGCTCGACACGCGGTTGTGCACGTAGAAAACCTGCCCCTCGCGCAGCATCTCGCGGTGGATCGCCGCCGCCACCTGCTTGTCGCTGTAGGGGCCGACGAAGGTCAGGATCGGGTGGCGGTCCTCCGGCGGGGTCGCGAGGGTCGACATCTCGCGGATGCCCGTCACGGCCATCTCGAGCGTGCGCGGAATCGGCGTGGCCGACATCGCCAGCACATCGACATTGGTCTTGAGCTTCTTGAGCGCGTCTTTGTGCTCGACGCCGAAGCGCTGCTCTTCGTCGATGATCACGAGGCCGAGGTCTTTGAACTGCACCCCCTGGCTCAGGATGCGGTGCGTACCGATGACCACGTCGACGGTGCCCCGGGCGAGGCCGTCGAGGGTCTCCTTCGCCTCACGGTCGCTCTGGAAGCGGCTGAGCGCCCGCAGGTGCACCGGGAAGCCCGCGAAGCGCTCGGCGAAGGTCTCCATGTGCTGCTTCACGAGCAGCGTGGTCGGCACGATCATCGCCACCTGCTTGCCGCCCTGCACGGCCTTGAACGCGGCGCGCACCGCGACCTCGGTCTTGCCGTAGCCGACGTCGCCCGCGAGCAGGCGGTCCATCGGGATCGGCGACTCCATGTCGCGCTTGACCTCCTCGATGGTGGTCAGCTGGTCGGGCGTCTCGACGTACGGGAACGCCTCCTCGAGCTCGCGCTGCCAGGGGGTGTCGGGCGGGAAGGCGAAGCCCTTGCTCGACATGCGGGCCGAGTAGAGCTTGACGAGCTCGACGGCGATGTCCCGCACGGCCTTGCGCGCGCGGCCCTTCGCGGCCGCCCAGTCGCTGCCGCCCATCTTGCTCAGCTGCGGGGCCTCGCCCCCGACGTAGCGGCTGAGCTGATCGAGCTGATCGGTGGGCACGAACAGCTTGTCGCCGGGGTAGCCGCGCTTGCTCGGCGCGTACTCGATGGCGAGGAACTCGCGCGTGCTCTTCACCGCATTGCGGCCGCCCGTGCTCACCTCGCGCTGCACGAGCTCGAGGAAACGGCCGATGCCGTGCGTGGCGTGCACGACGAAGTCGCCCGTCTTCAGCTGCAGCGGGTCGACGACGTTCGTGCGGCGGCTCGCGAGCTTCTTCGGCTGGCGGGAGTCGTAGCCGACCGCGCGACCGTAGAACTCGGTCTCGCTCAGCAGCCCCAGCTGCAGCTCGGGCAGCTCGAAGCCGTGCTCGACCTGCGCCTGCACGAGGTAGGCGAGGCCCGGCTCGAGGGCCTCGGGAAGCTCGTCGACGATGCGGGCGGCGATCTCGTGCTCGGCGAGCACGTCGGCGGCGCGCTCGACCAGGCCGTGGCCGGCAGCGCAGACGATCATCGTCCAGCCCGCGCGCACCCGCTCGACGACGTGGTCGACGGCGCCCTCGCTGCGGCCCGCGAACCCGGGCGGCTCGGTGGCGTCGATGCGCACGACATCGGGGTCGTCGGCGTCGAAGGCGCTGATCGTGAACCAGTCGCGGTCGCCCGCCGCCTCGCGCAGTCCGGTCACCGTGACGAAGTCGCCAGCGTCGAGGTCGATCGGGGCCTCGGCCCCCGCCGTCGCGGCGTGCCAAGCGGCGGTCAAGAACTCGCGATTCGTCTCGGCCAGGTTCACCGCGCGGCTCGCGACGCGCTCGGGGCTCAGCACGGCGACGGCGGCCGACGGTGGGAGGTAGTGGGTGAGCGGCACGAGCCGCTCGACCAGGGCGGGGGCCAGGCTCTCCATCCCCTCGACCGGGATGCCCTCGCCGATCTTCGCGAGCAGCTGCGACAGGCTCGGAAACTCGTGCTGCATCTCGCGCGCCCGCTGCTGCACGCTCGGCGTTAGCAGCAGCTCGCGGGTGGGCGGCAGCTCGACCCGCTCGACCTCGTCCGTGCCCCTCGGCAGGGAACGCTGATCGGCGACCGAGAACGCGCGCAGCTGCTCGACCTCGTCGCCGAAGAACTCCACGCGCACCGGATGCTCGGCCACCGCCGGGAAGACGTCGAGGATGCCGCCACGCACCGCGAACTCGCCGCGCCGCGTCACCATGTCGACGCGCGTGTAGGCCAGCTCGATCAACCGGGTCGTCACGTGCACCAGGTCGTAGCCGCGGCCGCCGCGCTCGAGCACCACCGGCTCGATGTCGGTGAGCCCGGCGACCAGGGGCTGCAGGGCCGCGCGCACCGACGCCACCACGACCAGGTCGGGCTTGCTGCCGCCGGCCGCGCCGGCGCCGTCGGCACCAGCGGGCGCATCGGCCCACGCCCGCAGCGCTCGCAGCGTGCGGATGCGGCGTCCGACGGTCTCGGCGCTCGGGCTCAACCGCTCATGCGGAAGGGTCTCCCACGCCGGCAGGTCGAGCACGGTCGCGCGGGGCGCGACCGCGGCGAGCGCCTCGCGCACGGCCTCGGCCTCCCGACCGGTGGACGTGATGGCGAGCACGCACTGGGGGCCGGGGCGGGCATCCATCACCGCCGCCAGCAGGGGCACCCGCAGGCCCTCGACCACCGAGAAGTCGGCCGAGCCGCGCGCGCTCTCGAGGGCGTCAGACAGCGTGCGGGCGCGCGACAGCGCCGGGATCAACCGCTCGAGACTCACGTCGCACAAGCGTACGCCGCTCATCCTGAGCGCTCAGCCCGCCCCGCAGTCCCGC
>JAIXXG010000012.1 GCA_027490915.1 Microbacteriaceae bacterium | reverse complement strand
GCTCGGCGTCGGTCTGCACGCCCGCCTGGTCGCCGACCCCGCTCACGGGCTCGATGGGAATGCCGCCCTCACCGTCGAACTCGGCACCGCTGAGGGCGTCGGCGAAGTACTGCGTCGGGCCGTCGGCAGAGACGTACTCACGCACGTCGACGCCGATCGTCAGCCCGGTGCCGTCATCGCTCTGGTTGTAGTCGCAGCCGTAGAGGATGCCGCCGACGCCTCCCGCCTCGATGACCATCGAGATGTCGAGGTCGACGACGTCGAAGCCCCACACCTCGGTGATCTGGTCGTTGCTGACGAACGAGCAGTCGGTCTCGGAGCCGACGGTCTGCCCCGGCAGGTCGAGCCCCGAGCCCGCGTCGGCGGGCGGCTCGGTCTCGGTCGTGCCCTCCGACCCGGAGCCCGGGTCGGTCGCGGGGTCGGCGGCCGGAGCGGCGCATCCGGCGAGCAGAAGGGCGAGCAGGGCGAGGCTGGCGGGGGCGGCCGCGAGCGGCAGGCGAGAAGTCATGGCCGCAGTGTAGGGAGGACCTCATGCCCCCTCGATGGGGGAAATCCCCCAGCGCAGAGCGGCCGACGGCGCCCGGTTCTCAGCCCGTGAGTCGGTGCAGTGCGGCGGTGCGGCTCGACACCCCGAGGCGGCGGTAGATCGCCTGCAGGTGGTTCTCGAGCGTCTTCTCGGTGATGCCCAGGGCGATCGCGGCCTGGCGCACGGTAGCGCCGGTCTCGAGCTCGGCGAGCACCTGCCGGTGCCGCGGCGTCAGCAGCCCTCGCGCGTCGCGGGCCTCCATCGCGCGCAGCCGGCCGAGGGTCGCGCGCACCTGCTGGGCGAGTCCCTCGACGAGGGCGAGCTCGCGGTCGGTGAAGTCGCTGTCGGCCCGGAACACGGCGAGCGTCTCGACCAGCCCGTTGTCGACCGACAGCAGCGAGCCGATCTGGTGGTCACCACCCATCGGCTTGTACACCGCCTGGTAGAGCGGACGCGCGTGCCACTCGGCTTCGGTGAGGGTGTCGCTGATGCGCAGCGACCCCGGCTGGGGTGCGGCGAGCAGCTCGGTGACCATGGGCACGTCGGCCAGATCGCGCGGCATGAGCGGGATGACGAACGGGATCGGCTCGGGCAGGTGGCTGCCGCTCATGACGCCGGTGGTGAGGTCGATCGAGACCCACCCGGCCCGGGTCGCCGGCACCAGATCGAACAGGATGCCCACCGCGAGCTCGCGGAGCGCCGCGCGGCCCGTGGTCGCGGCGAGCGCCGCCGCGGCATCGAGCAGTCGACGCAGGTCGGCCGACTCGAGGTTCTCCACGACGGGAGCCTAATGAGCGACCGGCGCGCTGCAGAAGAAAGCGCGAGGGTGTTTCACCGGAGCGAAACTCCCCCGTTTCCGCGGGTCAGCGGTCGCAGCCGCCCGACTTGTCGGCGCGCGAGCCCGGCACGCTGAGGTCGCGCAGGCCCTTGTAGGCGTACGGGTCCTCCCCCGCCACCATCACGATGTCGCGGAAGTCGTACTCGGCGAAGTACCGGCCCTCGCTGTTCTGCCAGGGCAGCAGCGATTCGGCGCTCATGTAGTGGTTGACGAGCGCGCGCCGGTAGCCGTGCTTGCCGCTGTTCTCGAGCGAGCGGTGCAGCAGGTACCCGTTGAAGAACAGGGCGGCGCCCGCGGGCACCTCGACGGCCACCGCGTCGTCGTCGGTGTAGGGGAACCCGTAGGCCTCGTCGGTGCAGTCGAAGCGGTCGTCGGTCTGCTCGCGGTCGGGGTAGAGCACGCCACGGGCGTGCGAGCCGGGCAGCACCCAGAGGCAGCCGTTCTCGGTCGTGGCGTCGTCGAGTGCGATCCACACGCCGGCGAGCGAGCGGTCGCGCGTGGGGATGAAGTGCTCGTCCTGATGCCAGGCCTGACCCGGCTTGCCCTCCGACTTGATGAAGAGCATCGACTGCATGGCCTTGACGTTCGGGCCGATCACGCGCGTGAGGCCGTCGACGATCCGAGGGTGCCGCATGATCTGCCGAGCGACCTCGCTGATCTTGTGCGGGTGGTGGATGCAGAGGTACTGCCGCAGCACGTCGGCGTCGGACTGCCCGGGGTGGGCATCCACCCCCGAATCGGCGGGGTTGAGGCCTGCCCGGCAGATGCGCAGGGCCTCGGCGTTGACGGCCTCGACCTCGGCCGGGGTGAGGGCGCCGCGCAGAATGGCGTAGCCGTCGCGGGCGTACTGCGCGACGAAGGCCTCATCGACGGCGTCGTGCATGACGAGAGGCTGAACAGCGGTGGTCATGCTTAGATCATACCTTTGCTCCCACGCCGTAGGGGAGAATACTCATTGCCTCCGCGGTCGCGGCGGCGGGATGCTGTGCTCATGCCGCGCCGCCTTCTCGCCCTCGCCGCACTCGCCGTGCTGAGCCTCACGGCCTGCGCCGCCCCCGCCCCGAGCTCGACCCCCACGGCCGCCCCGGCCGCCGCGAGCGCCACCCCCAGCCCCACGCCGACGACCCCGAGCGCGCCGGTGCCCGCCGAGCTCGTCGTGCGCAGCGTCGGCGTGCAGCTCTACGACTCGGCCGGCACCGAGATCGGCGCCTTCGCCTGGGCCGACGAGACGGCCACCGCGCTCGCGGTGCTCGAGCTCGCGTTCGGGCCGGCACCCGTGCCGAGCATCCGCGCCGGTGACGGCACGCACTACGCCGACTACGAGGCCTACGAGTTTCTCGGCGGGTTCACCTACTTCACCGCGATCAACCTCGAGAAGCCGCGCGCCGAGTACTTCCTGCCCGCGACCGTGCAGGTCGACACGGGCGAGCCGATCAACGGCGTGAGCATCCGCACCGGCGACGGCCTGCGCGTCGGCGGCACGCTCGCCCAGGTGCTGGCACTCTCGCCACCGCTCAACTACCCACATGCCCTGGGCACGGCCTACCTCGTCGACCCGGCCGACCCGGCCCTCGTGACCGACCTCGAGAACTCGACCGACATGGTCGCGGCGGTGGTCGACGGCGACGGCACGATCATGCGCATCAGCGCGCCCTACCCCTCGCGCAGCCTCATCTAGCGAACGGATGCGGGCCGGGGCTGCACGCAGCCCCGGCCCGCTCGTCCGACCCCCGCTAGTTCTGCGGGAAGCCCAGGTTGATGCCGCCGTGGCTCGGGTCGAGCCAGCGCGAGGTGATCGCCTTCTCGCGCGTGAAGAACGGGATCGCCTGCGTGCCGTAGGCCTTGGCGTCGCCGAACAGCGAGTTCTTCCAGCCGCCGAACGAGTAGTAGCCGACCGGAACGGGGATCGGCACGTTGATGCCGACCATGCCCACGGTCACCTCGTTCTGGAAGCGGCGCGCGGCGCCGCCGTCGTTCGTGAAGATCGCCGTGCCGTTGCCGTACTGCGAGCCGTTGATGAGCGCGAGGCCCTCGTCGTAGCTCTTCACGCGCACGACCGAGAGCACGGGGCCGAAGATCTCCTCCGTGTACACCTTCGAGCTCGTCGGCACCTTGTCGATGAGGGTGGGGCCGAGCCAGAAGCCGTTCGGGTCGCCGTCGACCTCGATGCCGCGGCCGTCGACGACGATCTCGGCGCCGTCCTGCTCGGCGATCTCGAGGTAGCTCGCGACCTTGTCGCGGTGCACGTCGGTGATGAGCGGGCCCATGTCGCAATTGCGCGTGCCGTCGCCGACCTTCAGCGTGGCCATGCGCGACTGGATCTTCTCGATGAGGGCGTCGGCGACAGGCTCGACGGCGACGACCACCGAGATGGCCATGCAGCGCTCGCCGGCCGAGCCGAAGCCCGCGTTGACGGCCGAGTCGGCCACGAGGTCGAGGTCGGCGTCGGGCAGCACGAGCATGTGGTTCTTCGCGCCGCCGAGAGCCTGCACGCGCTTTCCGTGCTTCGAGGCGGACTCGTAAATGTACTTGGCGATGGGCGTCGAGCCGACGAACGAGATGCTCGCGACGTCGGGGTGCTCGAGCAGAGCATCCACGCTCTCTTTGTCGCCGTTGACGACGTTGAAGACGCCGTCGGGCAGGCCGGCCTCCTTGAAGAGCTCGGCCATCCAGATGGCCGCCGACGGGTCTTTCTCGCTCGGCTTCAGCACGACCGTGTTGCCGGCCGCGATCGCGAGCGGGAAGAACCACAGCGGCACCATGGCCGGAAAGTTGAAGGGGCTGATGATGCCCACCACGCCGAGCGCCTGGCGGATCGAGTAGACATCGACGCCGGTCGACACGTTCTCGCTGTACTCGCCCTTCATGAGCTGCGGGATGCTGCACGCGAGCTCGACCACCTCGAGGCCGCGCGCGATCTCGCCGCCGGCGTCGCTCAGCACCTTGCCGTGCTCGCTGGTGAGAATCGCCGCGAGCTCGTCCTTGCGGGCGTTGAGCTTCTCGCGGAACGCGAACATGATCTGCTGCCGCTTGGCGACCGAGGTGCCCGACCAGGCCGGGAAGGCGGCCTTCGCCGTGGCGACCGCGTGGTCGACGTCGGCGGTCGTGGCGAGCAGCACCTCGCGCTGGGTCACGCCGGTGGCGGGGTTGTAGACGGGGGCGGTGCGGGTGGATGCGCCGGCGAACGCGGCGCCGCCGACCCAGTGCTGCACGACAGACATGGGGGCTCCTTCGTAGGGGGTTCGTGCTCAGTCTGCGGGGTGCGCGCTCTGCGATCAAGCGACATCGGCGCACAGGGGATGTGCGATTCTGCAGATATCACTAGCGCGGCGGCAGAAGCTCGTCGCGCCGCGCGGCGACCTCGGCCCGCAGCGCGTCGCGCACGATCGCGACGGCATCGACCGCCGGGCTGTCGGGCCGGGTCGAGAGCATGAACGGCAGCCGGAAGTCGACGACCCGCGGCAGCACCGGCTCGAGGCCCGCCGCACCCTCGCCCATGAAGGCGTGCAGCAGGCCGATGCCCGCTCCGGCCCGGGTCGCCTCGAGCTGGGCGAACACGTTCGTCGAGCCGAACCCGAGCCGCATGCCCTCGAGCTCGGCGGCGAGGTCGAGCTCGCGCACCGTGAGCAGAGCATCCACGTAGAAGACCAGGTCGTGGCCCTCGAGGTCGGCGAGCGCGCGGATCGGCGGCCGCGCGGCCAGGTAGCTCGGCGCCGCGTACAGCCGCAGCGCGTACTCGGTGAGCAGCTCGGCGCGCACGCGCGCACCCGCCGGCGACCCGACGGTGACGGCGAGGTCGAAGCCCGAGCCGCGCAGGCTCAGCGGGCGCGTCGAGGTGACCAGTTCGAGCGCGATGCCCGGATGCTCGGCCCGCACCCGCGCGAGCGCCGGCGCCGCGAACAGCGAGCCGAAACCCTCGGGCGCCGCGACCCGCACGGTTCCGCGCACGGCATCGCCGCCCGACGCCGCGGCCACCACCTGCTCGACGATGCCCTCGAGCGGCGCGGCCCGCTCGACGATGGCGCGGCCGATCGCCGTCAGCTGCCAGCCGTCGGCACCGCGGTCGAGCAGGCGCGCGCCGAGGGCGGCCTCGAGCCGGTCGAGCCGCCGCCGCACCGTCGTGTGGTCGACCCCGAGCAGCGCCGCGGCGGCGACGAGCCGGCCGACCCGCGCGACCGCGAGCAGGTACCGCAGGTCGTCGGCGCTCACCTCGTGCGGCTCGGGCCCGGCGCTCATGCGCCCAGCGTAGGCCGCCGTCGGGGGCGGCTGAGACACTGAGCGCATGGAGTTCATCACGCCGCTGCTGCTAGGTCTCGTCGTCGGAGCACTGCTCGGGGCGGTGGTCGGCCTGCTCATCGGCCGGCGCGGCGCGGGCGCCGGGGTCGGTGTCGCCGAGCACGACGCGCTGCGGCAGCAGCTGACCGCCGCTGAGGTGCGGGTCGCGCAGGCCGAAGCCCGCGCGATCGCCCTCGACGAGCAGCTCGCCCTCGCCCGGCAGCGGGATGCGGAGCGCGAGTCGCGCGAGAAGCAGGAGGGTCGCGTGCTCGAGGCGCTGGCGCCCGTCGCCCAGACCCTGCGCGCCATGCAGCAGAAGGTCGACGAGCTCGAGCAGCAGCGCAGCCGCCAGCACGGCGAGCTGAGCCAGCAGCTTCGCGCGGCGACCGAGGCGGAAGACCGCCTGCGCGCCACGGCCGAGCAGCTCGCGTCGGCGCTGAGCAACAACGCCACTCGGGGCGTGTGGGGCGAGACGCAGCTGCGGTCGCTCGTCGAGTCGGCAGGCCTCATCAACCGCGTCGACTTCCTCACCCAGCAGTCGATCGACGCCGACGGCAGCGCGCGCCGCCCCGACATGGTGCTCACCCTGCCGGGCGGCAAGGCGATCGCGGTCGACGCGAAGGTGCCCTACAACAGCTACATCGAGGCGAGCGCGATTCCGGCCACCGCTGATGCCGCCGAGCAGGCGCGCAAGAACTCGCTGCTGGCCGAGCACGCGAAGCGCGTCAAGGCGCACGTCGACCAGCTGTCGGCCAAGAACTACTTCACCGGGCTCGACGCGAGCCCCGAGTTCACGATCGCGTTCATCCCCAACGAGCCCCTGCTCGCGGCGGCGCTCGAGAAAGACCCGATGCTGCTCGAGTACGCCTTCAGCAAGCGCATCGCGCTCGCGAGCCCCGTCAGCCTCTGGGCGGTGCTGAAGACGGTGGCGTTCACCTGGCAGCAGGAGGTGCTGACCGACGAGGCCAAGCAGCTGTTCGACCTGTCGAAAGAGCTGTACGCGCGCGTGGCCAAGCTCGCGGAGCACGCCGACGCGCTCGGCGGCGCGATCGAGCGCAGCGTCAAGGCCTACAACCAGTTCGCGAGCTCGCTCGAGACCCGGGTGCTCGTCACCGCTCGTCGCCTTGAGAGTCTCGACGAGTCGAAGGTCATCCCGGCTCCGCGCGTCATCGAGGAGCAGCCGCGCCAGCTGACCGCCGCCGAGCTGACCGAGGCCCTCGACGCTCCGGAGTCCCTCGACGCACCGGAGGGTTCCGACGCGCCGCGCGCCCTCGACGGCGATCCCGCCGGGGAGTAGCGTGCGGGCCATGCCCGACTACGTCTTCGCCTTCCCCGGCCTCGGGGTGCCCGACATCGACGCCGCCCGCACGTTCTACCGTGACGTGCTCGGGCTGACGGTGACCGATGAAGACATGGGCCAGCTGTCGATCGACCTGCCCGGCGGCGGCTGGGTGCTGCTCTACCCGAAGCCCGACCACACGCCCGCCACCTACACGGCGCTCAACCTCGAGGTGGCCGACATCGACGCTGCCGTCGATGAGCTCACCGCGCGCGGCGTGCAGTTCGTGCGGTACCCGGGGTTCCACCACGACGATCGCGGCATCGTGCGCGGCATCGCGGCCGGGCAGGGGCCCGACATCGCCTGGTGCACCGACCCGGCCGGCACGATCATCGCGGTGCTGCAGAACGCCGACTGAGGTCGCAGGAATCCGCACTCCTTTTGGAGGGCATCAACACACTCGGCGGGCCGAAGGGTGTTGCGAGATATCATGAATCGCGTTTCACCATCGTCGGTGGTCCCGCCGACGATGCCCCTCCGGCGAAAGATCAACGATGACCCAACGCCCCTGGCTTCCCCACTACGCCGACGATGTCGCGCCCGACCTGGCGGAGGTGCCGTTCTCGCACCTGCCTGACCTCGTGCGAGCATCCGGCGCCGAGTACGCGAGCACGATCGCGTTCACGCAGTGCATGCCGAACGGCATGAACGGCTCGCTCACCTACGCGCAGGTCGACGCGCTGTCGGACGACTTCGCCGCCTACCTGCGCGAGGTCGTCGGCCTCGCGCAGGGCGACCGCGTCGCCGTGCAGATGCCGAACTGCCTCGCCTACCCGATCGTCGCCTTCGGCGTTCTGAAGGCCGGCCTCGTGCTCGTGAACACGAACCCGCTGTACACACCGACCGAGATGGTGCACCAGTTCACCGACTCGGGCGCGAAGGCCCTCGTGGTGATCGACATGTTCGCCGACCGACTGCCCGAGGTGCTGCCCAAGACGAGCATCGAGACGGTGGTCACGGTGCGCATCGCGGAGTTCTTCCCGCCGATCATCGCCGGCGTGATCCGCATGGTGCAGAAGCTCTGGAGCCGCACGCTGCCGAAGGTCACCGTTCCGCACACGACCTTCCAGTCGGCGCTCAGCGCGGGGCGCTCCGCGACGACGCAGGATGCCCTCACCGGCTACCTCGCCGGCATCGGGCACGACACCGTCGCCGCCCTGCAGTACACCGGCGGCACGACGGGCGTCTCGAAGGGCGCCATGCTCACGCACGGCAACCTCGTGTCGAACACCCTGCAGATGATCCAGATGTGCGGCGGCTACATGCGGCCGGGCGTCGAGGTGGCCATGACGGCCCTGCCGCTGTACCACATCTTCGCCTTCACGGTGAATCTGCTCGGCTTCTACAAGCTGGGTGCCCGCAACATCCTGATCCCCTCGCCGCGCCCGCCGAGCAACCTCAAGCGCGCCTTCGAGAACTACAAGATCACGTGGGTGACGGGTGTCAACACGCTCTTCAACGCGCTGCTGAACGAGCGCTGGTTCCTCGACAGCCCGCCGCGTCACCTGCGCGCCTCGGCCGCGGGCGGCATGGCCCTGCACGAGTCGGTCGCCGCCCAGTGGCGCGAGGTCACCGGCACCCCGATCGTCGAGGGCTACGGGCTCACCGAGACCTCGCCGGTGCTGAGCTTCAACCCCTTCGGGCCGAGCGCGAAAGACGGCACCATCGGCATCCCGGTGCCGTCGACCGAGCTGCGCTGCATCGATGAGTCGGGCAAGGAGGTCGAGCCCGGCACCCCCGGCGAGATCGCCGCGAAGGGGCCGCAGGTCATGCTGGGCTACTGGAACCGCCCCGACGACACCGCCGCGAGCATCGTCGACGGCTGGTTCCGCACCGGCGACGTCGCCGAGATGGACGCCGACGGCTTCTTCACGATCGTCGACCGCAAGAAGGACATGATCCTCGTCAGCGGGTTCAACGTGTACCCGAACGAGATCGAAGACCGCATCGCGTCGCTGCCGGGCGTGCTCGAGGTCGGCGTCGTGGGCATCCCCGACGACAAGTCGGGCGAGGCCGTGCGCGCCTACATCGTCGCCCCGCAGAACCCGCCCACCGAGGAGGCGGTGATCGCGCACTGCCGCGAGACGCTCGCCGCGTACAAGGTGCCGAAGTCGGTGCGCTTCGTCGACGAGCTGCCCAAGAGCCCGATCGGCAAGATCCTGCGGCGCGAGCTGCGGGCCGAGGCGGTCACCTCCGCCACCGCCAGTATCGAGACCCAGGGAAGGGAGCTGTCGTGATCACGCCCGCCATCATCGCCACGCAGGCGGTCGTCAACGAGCAGGACGTCGTGACGCCCTTCGAGCAGAACCTGCTCGTCGGCCTGGTGTTCGTCATCATGTTCGGCCTCGGAGCCGGCCTCACGCCGCGCGACTTCAAGCTCGCGCTCAAGCGCCCGGCCGGGCTCATCATCGGCTTCATCACGCAGTTCGGCATCATGCCGGTGCTGGCGTACGTGCTGTGCGTCGTGTTCCTCTTCCAGCTCGCTCCCGAGGTGGCGGCGCCGCTCGCCATCGGCGCGCTGCTGATGGGCGCGGTGCCCGCCGGAACGACGTCGAACATGTTCACGTACTTCTCGAAGGGCAACCTCGCGCTCAGCGTCATGATGACGACCAACTCGACCCTCTGGGCGATCATCATGACGCCGCTCGCGCTGGCGATCTTCGGCGGCCTGCTGTTCGGGGGTGAGAACTCCGAGTTCCAGATCCCGATCGCGAACATCATCGTGACGATCGCCATTCTGCTCATCCCCGTGGTGCTGGGCATGACCATCCGCCGCTACAGCGCGAACGTCGGTGCCGTGCTCGAGCTCTTGGGTGGATTCTTCGGGCTGTTCTTCATCGTGTTCCTCGTCGCGACCTGGGTGCCGCGCAACTGGGCGCTGCTGACCTCGACGGCCTGGCAGACCTACGTCGTCGCGATCGGGCTCGGGCTGTTCGGCATCCTCATCGCCTACGGCATCTCGCGCGCGATCCGGCTGCACCCCGCGAACGCGCGCACGATCGCGCTCGAGACGGGCATCCAGAACGGCCCGCTCGCGATCGCGATCATCCTGCTGACCTTCCAGGGAAGCCCCGACATCGGGCTCATCCTGATCGTGCCGGCGCTGTACTCACTGTTCATCGTGCTCATCTCGACGGTCGTGACCTTCATCTTCCGTCGCGCGAACACGGCGGCCGAGCAGAAGATCCCGAACCTGCTGTAGCGCGGGTCTCGACGACGGGGGCAGAGCCGACGGGCTCTGCCCCCGTCGTCGTTCGTGCCGCGCTACGCCTCGTCGAGCGCCTGCGCGTACTGCGCCTCGTAGAGCCGCGCGTAGGCGCCGCCCGCGGCGAGCAGCTGCTCGTGCGTGCCCTGCTCGACGATGCTGCCGGCCTCCATCACGAGGATGAGGTCGGCGTCGCGGATGGTCGAGAGACGGTGCGCGATGACGAAGCTCGTGCGGTCGCGGCGCAGCGCGGCCATGGCGTGCTGCACGAGCACCTCGGTGCGGGTGTCGACCGAGCTCGTCGCCTCGTCGAGGATGAGCACGCTCGGCTGCGCGAGGAACGCGCGCGCGATGGTCAACAGCTGCTTCTCGCCCGCGCTGAGGTTCGAGCCGTCGTCGTCGAGCAGGGTGTCGTAGCCGTCGGGCAGGGCGCCGACAAACCGGTCGACGCTGGTGGCGCGAGCGGCGGCCATGATGTCGTCGAGCGACGCATCCGGCCGGCCGTAGGCGATGTTGTCGCGGATGCTGCCCGCGAACAGCCACGTGTCTTGCAGCACCATGCCCATGCGCGACCGCAGGTCGTCGCGCGTCATCGTGGCGATGTCGACGCCGTCGAGCGTGATGCGCCCGCCGTTGAGCTCGTAGAACCGCATGATGAGGTTGACGAGCGTGGTCTTGCCCGCGCCGGTCGGGCCGACGATCGCGATGGTCTGCCCCGGCTCGGCCACGAGCGAGAGCCCCTCGATGAGCGGAACGTCGGGGTCGTAGCGGAACGCGACATCCTCGAACACCAGGCGCCCCGTGCTCGTGGCGGGCGTGGCGGCGGGATGCGGATCCGCGCTCTGCTCGTCGGCATCGAGCAGCTCGAACACGCGCTCGGCGCTCGCGACGCCCGACTGCAGCAGGTTCGCCATCGATCCGAGCTGGCTGAGCGGCTGGGTGAACTGCCGCGAGTACTGGATGAACGCCTGCACGCCGCCGATCGTCATCGCCCCGCTGGTGACGAGCAGGCCGCCGACGACGGCGATCGCGACGTAGACGAGGTTTCCGACGAACATGATCGCGGGCATGATGATGCCGCTCACGAACTGGGCCCCGAAGCTGGCGGCGTAGAGCTCGGCGTTCTTCTCGCGGAACCGCTGCTCGACCTCGCGCTGCCGCCCGAACACCTTGACGAGCGCGTGGCCTGTGAAGGTCTCTTCGATCTGACCGTTCAGCTCGCCGGTGTGCGCCCACTGGGCCGCGAACAGCGGCTGCGAGCGCTTGGCGATGATCGCGGTGATGACGAGCGTCAGCGGCACGGTGATGAGCGAGACGAGCGCGAGAATCGGCGAGATGACGAGCATCATCACGATGACGCCGATCACGGTCAGCAGCGAGGTCAGCAGCTGGCTGAGGGTCTGCTGCAGCGTCTGCGCGATGTTGTCGACGTCGTTCGTGACCCGGCTGAGCACCTCGCCGCGCTGCACGCGGTCGAAGTAGGTCAGGGGCAGCCGGTCGAGCTTGCCCTGCACCTCCTCGCGCAGGCGGTAGACCGTGCGCTGCGTGACGCCCGTCAGCAGATAGGCCTGCAGCCAGGCGAACACCGACGAGAATACGTAGACCAGCAGCACGCCGCCGAGCACGAGGTGCAGCAGGTCGGTATCGATGCCGGATGCGGAGCCGGCGGCTCCCGCTCCCCCGACGAAGGCGCCCTCGCCGAAGACGCCGTCGACGATGACGTTGGTCGCGAGCCCGAGCAGCGCCGGGCCGACGACCGAGAGCACGACGCTCACGACGCCGAGCACGATCACGACCCAGACGAGCCGCAGCTCGGGGCGCAGCCGCCCGATCAGTCGGCGAGCCGAGGGGCCGAAGCTCGCCGCCTTCTCGACCGGCAGGCCGATGCCGCCGCCCATCGGGCCGCCCATCGGCCCGCGGCGCACGCCGCCGGGAGGGCCCGCGGGGCGCGCGGGTGCGGCGGTCGGCGCAGCGGTCGGCTTGCTCGATTCGGTGCTCATGCCCCCACCTCCGCGCGCTGCTGGCTGCTGACGATCTCGGCGTAGGTCGGGCAACTCTCGAGCAGCTCGGCATGCCGGCCCCGGCCGACGATGCGGCCGCGCTCGAGCACGATGATCTCGTCGGCGTCGAGCACGGTCGCCACCCGCTGCGCGACCACGATGACGGTGGCGTCGGCGGCGTCGCGACGCAGCGCGGCCCGCAGTCGCGCATCCGTCGCCGTGTCGAGGGCCGAGAACGAGTCGTCGAAGACGTAGATCGGCGGTCGCTTGACGAGCGCGCGCGCGATGGCGAGACGCTGCCGCTGGCCGCCCGATACGCTCGTGCCGCCCTGCGCGACCGCGGTGTCGAGGCCGTCGGGCATGGCGCGAACGAAGTCGGCGGCCTGGGCGGTCTCGAGCGCCGCCCACAGCTCGTCGTCGGTGGCGTCGGGCTTGCCGAAGCGCAGGTTGCTCGCGACCGTGCCCGAGAAGAGGTAGGGGCGCTGCGGCACGAGGCCGATGCGGCTCCACAGGGCTTCGGCGTCGAGGTCGCGCACGTCGACGCCGTCGATGAGCACGGCTCCGCCGGTGACGTCGATGAGGCGCGGCAGCAGGCTGACGAGCGTGGTCTTGCCGGCGCCGGTGCTGCCGATGAGGGCGGTCATGCGACCGCGCTCGGCGGTGAGGCTGACGCCGTCGAGCACCGGATGCTCCGCTCCCGGATACGCGAACACGACGTCGCGCAGCTCGACGTGCCCGCGCGAGTCGCTCGGAACGACCGGGCTGCTCGGCAGCACCACCGAGGAGGGCGTCTGCAGCACCTCGCCGATGCGGTCGGCCGACACGGCCGCCCGCGGCAGCAGCACGGCGATGAACGTGGCCATGAGCACGGCCATCAGAATCTGGATGAGGTAGGTGAGGAAGGCCGTGAGCGCCCCGACCTGCATCTGGCCGCTCTCGATGCGCCCGGCGCCGAACCACAGCACGGCAACGCTCGAGGCGTTCAGCACGAGCAGCACGATCGGGAACATCAGGGCGAAGAGGCGCCCCGACTTCAGGGCCGTCTCGGTGAGCTGCGCGTTCGCGTCGGCGAAGCGCGCCACCTCGTGCCGCTCGCGCACGAAGGCGCGCACGACGCGCATGCCCGTGAGCTGCTCGCGCAGCACCCGGTTGACCGTGTCGATGCGCTCCTGCATCACGCGGAACAGCGGCACGGTGCGCACGATGATCGCGCCGACCGAGAGCAGCAGCACCGGGATGGCCACGGCCATGATGAGCGACAGCTCGAGGTCTTGCTGCAGAGCCATGACGATGCCGCCGATGGCGAGAATCGGCGCGCTCACGAGCATGGTGCTCGTCATGAGCACGAGCATCTGCACCTGCTGCACGTCGTTGGTCGTGCGCGTGATGAGCGAGGGGGCGCCGAAGCGCGTCACCTCGCGCTCGGAGAACGTGCCGACGTGGTCGAACACGGCCTGCCGCAGGTCGCGGCCGAACGCCATGGCGACGCGAGCGCCGAAGTAGACGGCCGCGATGGCGCAGGCGATCTGCACGAGCGTGATGGCGAGCATCCCGCCCCCGACCATCAGGATGTAGCCGGTGTCACCGCGGGCGATGCCGTTGTCGATGATGTCGGCGTTGAGCGCGGGCAGGAAGAGCGAGGCGATCGACTGCGCGAGCTGGAAGACGATGACGCCGACGATCAAGCCGACGAAGGGCCGCAGATAGCGGCGGAGGAGAGACGCGAGCATGGCCTGCTCATTCTTCACCCGTCAGCACGGGATGCCCGCACCGAGCGTGCCGCCCTCAGCGAACACCCGCCCCTAGCTGTCGAGCCACTTGTCGACGAGGTGGTCGGCGGTGACGCGCCGGATCGTGCCCGAGCGCGAGCGCAGCACGATCGACTCGGTCGTGATGATGCGGCCTTCCCGCCGCACGCCGCGCACGAGCTCGCCGTCGGTGACGCCCGTGGCGACGAAGAACGTGTTGTCGCTGCTGACGAGCTCGTTGGCCTCGTAGACGTGGCCGAACTTCAGGCCCGCGGCGGCGCCGCGCTCGCGCTCGGCATCGCTGCCCGGCGCGAGGCGACCCTGGATGAAGCCGCCGAGCGCCTTCACCGCACACGCCGTGGCGACACCCTCGGGGCTGCCGCCGATGCCGACGGCGAGGTCGATGCGGCTGTCGTGCCGCGCGGCGTTGATGCCCGCGGCGACGTCACCGTCGAGGATGAGCCGCGTGCCGGCGCCGGTCGCGCGGATGTCGGCGATGAGCTGCTCGTGCCGCGGGCGGTCGAGCACGGCCACACGCAGGTCCTCCACCGGCTTGCCCTTCGCGGCGGCGAGCGCGCGGATGTTCTCGCCGATCGGCTGGCGGATGTCGAGCACCCCGATGCCCTCGTGCCCGGCGACCATCTTCTCCATGTAGAACACGCTCGAGGCGTCGAGCATCGTTCCGCGGTCGGCGACGGCGATCATCGAGATCGCGTGGCTGCGGCCCGCGGCGGTGAGCGAGGTGCCGTCGATCGGGTCGACGGCGATGTCGCACATCGGCCCGTTGCCGGTGCCCACCTGCTCGCCGTTGAACAGCATCGGCGCATTGTCCTTCTCGCCTTCGCCGATGACGACGACGCCGGTGAAGTTGACCGTTCCGAGAAACTTGCGCATCGCATCCACCGCCGCCCCATCGGCGGCGAGCTTGTCGCCCTTGCCGATGAAGGGCGCCGAGCGGATGGCCGCGGCCTCGGTGGCCCGCACGAGCTCCATGGCGAGGTTGCGGTCGGGGTGCAGGAACAGGGTTCCGGTTTCCGTGGTCACCACAGGGGCGTCCTTTCCGTCGACGAACGGTTCAATGAGCAGGACGCGCCGGGTGGTAGGTCAGCGCACCCCCAGCGTATCGGCGCGACGGCCTGCGCGGCACCGCCGCTGGCTAGACTCGAACCGCACGCACCACCCCGCGTCCACCACGCCCCGCACTGAGGAGAGTCATGCCCGTCGCCACCCCCGAGCAGTACGCCGAGATGCTCGACAAGGCCAAGAAGGGCGGGTTCGCCTACCCCGCCATCAACGTGTCGTCGTCGTCGACGATCAACGCCGTGCTGCAGGGCCTCACCGAGGCCGGCTCCGACGGCATTCTGCAGGTGACCACGGGCGGCGCCGACTACTTCGCCGGCCAGAGCGTCAAGGCCCGGGCCTCGGGCGCCCTCGCCTTCGCCGCGTTCGCCACCGAGGTGGCCAAGAACTACCCCATCACGGTGGCGCTGCACACCGACCACTGCCCGAAAGACGCGCTCGACGGCTTCGTCATGCCGCTCATCGCCGCGAGCGAGGCCGAGGTGAAGGCGGGCCGCAACCCGATCTTCCAGTCGCACATGTGGGACGGCTCGGCTGTGCCGCTCGCCGAGAACATCGAGATCGCGCGCGAGCTGCTGCCGCGCATGAAGAACATCAACGCCATTCTCGAGGTCGAGATCGGCGTCGTGGGCGGCGAGGAGGACGGCGTGCAGCACGAGGGCTCGAACGAGGCCCTCTACACGACCCTCGGCGACGTCGAGCAGGCCGTCGAGGCGCTCGGCCTCGGCGAGAACGGCCGCTACATGGCCGCCCTCACCTTCGGCAACGTGCACGGCGTCTACAAGCCGGGCAACGTGAAGCTGCGCCCCGAGCTGCTCGCCGAGATCCAGGCCGGCATCCAGGCGAAGTACGGCACGGATGCCCTTCCCCTCGACCTCGTCTTCCACGGTGGCTCGGGCTCGACCGACGACGAGATCGCCACCGCCGTGAAGAACGGCGTGATCAAGATGAACATCGACACCGACACGCAGTACGCGTTCAGCCGCTCGGTGGCCGACACGGTGCTGAAGAACTACGACGGCTTCTTGAAGGTCGACGGCGAGGTCGGCAACAAGAAGATCTACGACCCGCGCGCCTGGGGCAAGCTCGCCGAGACCGCGATGGCGAAGCGCGTGGTCGAGGCCACCCAGCAGCTCGGCTCGGCCGGCCACTCGGGCCGCTAGGTTCGGCACGACCCACGGGCGTCGCTCCTCCGGGAGCGGCGCCCGTCGTCGTGCGGCGCCCGTCGTCGTGCGGCGAGCCGTCGTCGTGCGGCGAGCCGTCGCGCTAGTGGGCGACCGGGCCGCCGGGCGTGCCCGGCTCGGGGGTGCGCTGCACGCGCGCCGAGCGCCCGGCGCCGCCGTGCACCTCGAACTCGACGGCCGTCACCGCGCCGGTGCGCCAGCGCAGATTGTCGACGGTCGACTGCAGGGTCACGTAGTACGGGGCGAGGAAGGTCTCGCGCCGACCCTCCGGCAGACTGCTGCGGATGCGCAGGGCCACGGCGATCGCGCCGGCCTCGGTGCGGCGTAGCTCGACCCGCGCCGAGCCGGCCGGGGCATCCGTGCTGCCCAGGAGGGCATCCAGCAGGGCCCGCACAGCGGTGCGCTGCGCGAGGTCCAGCTGCTCGACGAGCCGCTCGGGGTCGTCGATGATGACCGCGCGCCCCTCGGCGACCCGTTCGAGCCAGGTGCGGTCGACCTCTCCGGTGAGCTCGCTGCGCAACCGCTCTGCGATCGCGGCGGCCCGCATAGTGTCTCCCGCGGTGACCTCACCGCGGGCGAGCACCGCGGCGATGAAGGCGCGGGCGGAGGCGACGCGCTCGGTCGTGGCCGCGTCGACGGCTTCGACCAGAGCACCCTCATCGGGCGGCGGCGATGCCACCACCTCGAGCGGTCGTTCGTTCCAACGAGCGATCGACGACGTGATCGTGCGGATCATCACGACGCCGCCGACCGTGCCGATGATGAGGGGGAAGATCGCGATCACCGCGGCGGAGTACGGGGGCCAGGTCGGGTCATCGGGCACGACGAGCAGCAGAACCGTCAGAATGCCCGTGGAGATGAGCGCCGCGCCGCAGAGGGCCAGGCGCACCGCCGAGAGGTACGGAACGAGGGCGAGCAGCAGCAGCGACACCGAGAGCGGCGCCCACCAGAGGCCGAGGGCGAAGACCTCGCCGATGTACCCGATCGCCGAGAGCACGAGCGCGCTGGCCGCCATCGCCGTCGCGACCGCGGCCTCCATGGCCGTCAAGGGTCCGCGCCGCGGTCGGGTCATGACGTGCACCCAGAGAAGCGAGATGACCGACAGGGCGAGAGCGGCCGCCTGCACGAGCGGGCGACTGCCGGCCTGCCCCGCGGGGCCGAGCACGAGCACCCCGTGCCCGAGCACGATCGCAGCGGCGGCGAGCGGAAGGTTGGGCGAGGTGAACCAGCTGAGCGGGTCGGCCTCCCACGGGCTGCGCAGCCACGACGAACCCCTCATCGCGCACCCTCCCCCCGGGGCACGGTGAGCATAACCGTCGTGCCCTCGGGCCCCGACCACACCCGCACGGCGCCGCCGACCTGCTCGATGCGCTGCACCACCGAGGTGCGCAGGCCGAGCCGGTCGTCGCCGATCTGATCCGCGTCGAAACCGTGGCCGTCGTCGACCACGAGCACCGACACCGAGTCTCCTCGCGCGCCGGCCACGAGCTCGGCACGGTCGGTGCCGGCGTGGGCGACCACGTTGTCGAGCGCGGCCCGCGCCGCCCCGAGCAGTGCGTGGCGCGCCGGCGAGCTCATCGTCTCGGGCAGCAGCTCGAGGCCGCTGACGTCGACGCGCACGCCGCTCCACTGGTACTCACGGGCAAGCTCGAGCAGCGCCGCGCCCAGGGCGCTGTGCGCCTCGCTCGAGACGTCGCCGCGATCCGCCACGGTGGCGCTCGCGAGCTGGTCGAGATGCTCAGTCAGCACCTCGGCGGTGCGAGCGTCGACCGGGCCGGGGCTCCGGGCGATCAGCGTGAGATCGGCGAGGATCGTGTCGTGCACCACGGCTGCCGCGCGCAGCTCGAGAGACCGGCGCCGCTCGACCTCTGACTGCTCAATCGCCGAGAGCTCGAGCCCGGCCACCCGGCGCTCGGTCTGGCGCTGCGCGATCGCCAGCGTCGCGTACGACGCGATGCCGATCGAGGCCACGATCAGAGGCCCGGCACCCATGCGCACCGGTGCGTCGACGATCGCGAGCCCGACCAACACGCTGACCTGCGCGGCCGCGAACGCCACGGCCGTCCACAGCACCCCGCTCAGCGCACGGCCGCCCATCGCGCCGACCAGGCAGATCGCCGTCGCGATGCGGTTGAACAGGTAGGGGCCGGTCTCCACGACCTCGGGGGCGGCGGCGATGAGCAGGGCGGGAAAGGCCGCCGAGAACACGGCGCCGCCGAGCACGAAGACGGCGGCCACGAGAACGGTCGGGCGCCAGAGCAGCAGCAGGGCGAGCATCCCGACCCCGATGAGGGGCGCGATGACGACCGGTGCCGATGCGAGCGCGTCGTACGCGGCCAGAACATCGATGATCATCGTGGCGGCCACGAGCGACCCGATGACCGCGACGACGCGCTGGGTGGTCGCGAGCCCGTGCACGGTGATGCGGGCGGCAACCGGGCGCGGTAGGCCGACGTTCGTCATGCCCCCCACCCCGTCACTTCGCATCCCCCGTCGTGTCGTCGGCTGCGGCTCAGTCGCGGATGCGCCCGCCGAGCGCCCGTTCGTCGACGTTGCCCTGCGCGTCGCGCCGCAGCTCTTTCGGCAGCGAGAACTGCAGGTCTTCCTCCGCCGTCTTGACCTCGGAGACCGCGTCGAAGCCGGCGTCGCGCAGGTCGGCGAGCACCTGCTCGACGAGCACCTCGGGCACGCTCGCGCCGCTCGTGACGCCGACGGTGGCGACGCCCTCGAACCACTCCTGCTTGATCTCGCTCGCGTAGTCGACGCGGTAGGCGGCCTTCGCGCCGTACTCGAGCGCCACCTCGACGAGGCGCACGCTGTTCGAGCTGTTGGCCGAGCCGACGACGATCACGAGGTCGGCCTCGGGCGCGACCTTCTTGATGGCGACCTGGCGGTTCTGCGTGGCGTAGCAGATGTCGTCGCTGGGCGGGTCTTGCAGGTGCGGAAAGCGCGCGCGTAGACGTCGCACGGTCTCCATCGTCTCGTCAACACTCAGCGTCGTCTGCGACAGCCAGATGAGCGCGTCGGTCTCGGGCACCTCGATGCGGTCGGCCTCGTCGGGGTCGTTGACCAGGATCGTGCGCTCGGGCGCGTGGCCCATCGTGCCCTCGACCTCTTCGTGGCCGGCGTGGCCGATGAGCAGGATGCGGTAGTCCTGCTTCGCGAACCGCACCGCTTCGCGGTGCACCTTCGTCACCAGCGGGCAGGTGGCGTCGATCGCCTGCAAGTCGCGGTCGGCCGCACCCTGCACGACGGCGGGGCTCACGCCGTGCGCCGAGAACACGATGTGCGAGCCGGGCGGCACCTCGTCGACCTCGTCGACGAAGATCGCGCCCTGCTTCTCGAGCTCGCTGACGACGTGCACGTTGTGCACGATCTGCTTGCGCACGTACACCGGCGCCCCGTACTGCTCGAGCGCCTTCTCGACCGCGATCACGGCACGGTCGACGCCCGCGCAGTAGCCGCGCGGGGCGGCGAGGAGCACGCGCTTCGGACGGTCGACCTCGACCGGCCGCAGCCGCTCGCGCCGCTGCGGGATGACGGGGGCCGTCAGAGTCGTGCCGAGGGCGCCATTGGTGATCGTGCTCACGGAGTCAGTCTACGAGGGGAGTCTGCGGGGAGCCTGCTACTCCACGTCGCGGCGGCCCGTGGTGAGGGCTGCGGCCACGAGCAGCACCGCGGCGAGGCCGCCGAGCACGAGGCCTCCCTGCCACCACGTGAGAGCATCCACCGCCGCCACAGGAACCGTGGGGTCGAGCGCGTTCAGCGAGCTCAGGATGCCCGCCCCGACCAGCGCGTCGGTCGCCGACCCCGGCAGGAAGCGGCCGAGCTGTGCCGACCACTCCCACACGCCGGCGACGAGCCGCAGGATCGGCTCGACGAACTGGGTGAAGGCGAGCACGATGACGATCGCGGCGATCTGGCTCGTGAGCAGAGCGCCGAGGCCGAGGCCGAGCAGCGACCACAGGGCGGTCGCGACGAGCGTGCGCAGCAGCACGCCGATGACCTCGGGCTCACCGAGGGCGGTGTCCTCTCCGAGGGCCGCGAGCACCGGAGCGCCGAGGCCGACCGAGCCGATCAGGCCGAGCACACCGTAGAGCGCGCCCATGAGGGCCGCGACGATTGCCTTCGCGGTCAGCACGATGCCGCGGCGCGGCTGCGCGAGCGTCGTCGGGGTCAGCGTGCCGTGGCGGTACTCGGTCGTGACGATGAGCGCACCGAACAGCAGCGGAATCACCAGGCCGACGGCCGTGACGCTGCTGTAGACGAGGTTGGCGATGACAACGGGGTCGAGCTCGGGGGCGGGGGCTCCCCCACCGGCCGCGCCGGCGAGCAGCGCGCCCGCGTCGCTGAGGAAGAAGGCGAGGCCCGCGGCCGTCATGCCGACGTAGGCGACCAAGATGAGGCCGAGCAGCCACCAGCTCTTCAGCGAGAAGACCTTGGCGAGCTCGGAGGCCGTCGCGCGGCCGAGGGCGGTGAGCGTGCTCATGCGGCGCTCCCCTCTGCGCTGGTCGCGACGCCGGGCGCGTCGGCCGGGGCGGCGGCGGCCTGCGCCTCATCCGCCGTGAGCGCGAGGAACACCGACTCGAGCCCGTCGGTCTCGTCGCTGAGGTGCGTGAGCGCGAGGCCTGCAGCCAGGGCGACCTCGCCCGTGCGGGCGACGTCGAGGCCGAGCACCGACAGGCCCGCGGGGCCGGGCTCGACGGTCGCGCCGGCGCGGCGGAGGGCATCCGCCAGGGCATCGCGGTCGGCGGCGTCGACGCGCACCCGCGCGGTCCCGGCCTCGAGAGCCTCCAGCGGGCCGTCGAAGGCGATGCGGCCGTGACGGATGACCACGACATCGTCGACCGTCTGCTGCACCTCGCTCAGCACATGGCTCGAGAGCAGCACGGTGCGGCCCTCGTCGGCGAGCTGGCGCAGCAGGCCGCGCATCCAGCGGATGCCGTCGGGGTCGAGGCCGTTGATGGGCTCGTCGAGCACGAGCGCGTCGGGGTCGCCGAGCAGGGCCGCGGCGAGCCCGAGGCGCTGCCGCATGCCGAGCGAGTAGCCGCCGACGCGACGGCGGGCGGCGTCGGCGAGCCCAACCTGCGTCAGCACCGCGTCGACGCGCGCGCGCTCGATGCCCGAGGCGAGCGCGAGCGTCAGCAGGTGATCCCGGCCGCTGCGGCCGGGGTGGAAGACGTCGCTCGACAGCGAGCCGCCCACGCGGCGCAGGGGCGCGGAGAGCTCGCGGTAGCGCTGGCCGTCGATGAGCGCGCGCCCCGCCGTCGGGCGATTGAGCCCGAGCAGGATGCGCAGGGTCGAGGTCTTGCCGGCACCGTTCGGGCCGAGGAAGCCCGTGACGCGGCCAGCCTGGGCGGTGAAGGAGACGTCGCGCAGGGCGGTGACCTCGCCGTAGACCTTCGTGAGCGACTCGACGGTGAGCGGGGTGGGAGTGCGCATGCGGCTCCTTGCAGAACGAGGCCGTGAGGTCGGCGCTCTCGACTACCCTGGCGAAGCACACCACGCGACGCAAGGAGGGCCCACCGTGACGGATGCGCCCGCGCCCTCCAGCCCGGACGCCCCGTGGCCGGTCGCCCAGCTGTCGGCGAAGCTCAAGGAGTACATCGACCGCCTCGGCCAGGTCTGGGTCGAGGGTGAGATCGCCCAGTGGGGCATCTCGGGCGGCAACGTCTACGGCAAGCTCAAAGACGTGGCGCAGGACGCCACGGTGTCGTTCGTCATCTGGTCGTCGGTGCGCGCCTCGCTGCCCGAGGGGCTCGGCCAGGGCGACCGCGTCACCGCGCTCGTCAAGGCCAACTGGTGGGTCAAGGGCGGCACGCTCAGCATGCAGGTGTCGCAGATGCGCCGCGTCGGCCTCGGCGACCTGCTCGAGCGGCTCGAGCGCCTGCGCGCCGCGCTCGCCGCCGAGGGCCTCTTCGCCCCCGAGCGCAAGAAGCCGCTGCCCTTCCTGCCGCAGTGCATCGGGCTCGTCACCGGAAAAGACAGCGACGCCGAGAAAGACGTGCTGCGCAACGCCCAGCTGCGGTGGCCCTCGGTGCGCTTCCGGGTCGTGCACGCGGCCGTGCAGGGCGAGCGCGCGGTCAGCGAGGTCACGGCGGCGATCCGGCAGCTGGATGCGGACCCCGAGGTCGACGTCATCATCGTCGCCCGGGGCGGCGGCGACTTCCAGAATCTGCTGCCGTTCAGCGACGAGGGCCTCGTGCGCGCGGCCGCGGCCTGCGAGACCCCGCTCGTGAGCGCGATCGGCCACGAGAACGACCGGCCCCTGCTCGACGAGGTCGCCGACCTGCGCGCCTCGACCCCCACCGACGCCGCCAAGCGCGTCGTGCCCGACGTCGGCGACGAGCTCGCGCGTGTGCAACAGGCGCGGGCGCGACTGCTCACCCGCGTGACGGGGCTCATCGGCACCGAGATCGAGCGCATCGCGAGCATCCGGTCGCGGCCGGTGCTCTCGGGTTCGGCCTGGATCACCGACACGCGCGCCGACGAGCTGACCCGCCTCGTCGCCCGCGGTGCCGAGCTCAGCACGCGACTGCTCGAGCGCGCGCACCTCGAGCTCGACGAGCGGCGCGGGCAGCTGCGGGCCCTGTCGCCGCAGCGCACCCTCGACCGCGGCTATGCCATCGTGCAGACCGCGGGCGGCGACGTCGTGCGCGCCGCCTCCGCGGTCGCCGCCGGGGATGCCCTCACCCTGCTGCTCGCCGACGGCCGGCTCGCCGCCACCGCCGGGGGCCCGGCGCCCGACCCGCGCGACGGCTCCTCCACCGCCGCTCCCGCCCCCGCTCCCACCGCCCCCGAAGGAAGGCCTGCGTAGCATGAACGACGTGACCTCTGACGCCGACATCGCCGCCCTCAGCTACGAGCAGGCGCGCGACGAGCTCGTGCGCGTCGTCACCGAGCTCGAGCAGGGCGGTGCCACCCTCGAGCAGTCGATCGCCCTGTGGGAGCGCGGCGAGGCCCTCGCCCGCCGCTGCGAGCAGTGGCTGATCGGCGCCAAAGAGCGTCTCGACGCGGCGCGCGCCGCCGCGGAGGGCTGAACCGGATGACCGACCCGAGCACCGGATCGTTCGAGCCGGGAACCGAATCGCCGCAGCAGAAGGCCGACCGCATCGCCGAGGCCCGCCGCAAGCGCCGCGCCAACCAGACCACGCGCAACCTCATCGGCTCGCTCATCGCCTCGCTCGGCATCGTGCTCTTCCTCGTGCTCGTGGTCGTGCGCCCCGACCCGGCACCACTCGAGATCGACCACCTCGCGGCCGCCGCCGAGGCCGAGGCGAGCCTCGGCACCGACGTCGTCGCGCCCATCGTTCCGCCCACCTGGCAGGCCAACCGCGCCGAGCTCGGCGGCAGCGGCGGCGTCGACGAGTGGGCGATCGGGTTCATCACCGCCGACGACACCTTCCTCGCCGTGCTGCAGGGCTTCACCGACGAGGGCACCTGGCTGCGGGATGCCCTGCGCGACCCCGGCGAGGGCGAGACCGTCACGGTCGCGGGTCGGGAGTGGCAGTACTACGACCGTCGCGGCGTCGACGGCATCGGCCTGCGCGAGGTCGCGCTCGTCACCCGCACCCCTGACAGCACGGTGGTGCTGTACGGCACGGCCAGCAACGCCGACCTCGAGCTGCTCGCCACAGCGGTCGCCGCCGAGCTGCCCGCCGACTGAGCTGCCCACCGACGGCACTGCCCACCGACGGAGCCCCGCGGCACTACGCTCGAAAGGCACCCCGCCCCGCGTCCGCCCAGGAGCCTCATGCCGACCGACCGTCGCCTTCCCGCCCAGGTGTGGCGCGAGATGGAGCGGGGCAACGCGCGGTTCGTCGCGGGTGAGCCCCAGCATCCCCGCCAGGATGTCGACCGGCGGGCCGAGCTCGCCAGCTTCCAGGCCCCGCACGCCGCCCTCTTCGGATGCAGCGACTCGCGGCTCGCGGCCGAGATCATCTTCGACAAGGGCCTCGGCGACCTCTTCGTCGTGCGCAACGCCGGGCAGGTGATCAGCGACAGCGTCATCGGCTCGCTCGAGTACGCGGTTGCGGTGCTGAAGGTGCCGCTGATCCTGGTGCTCGGGCACGACGAGTGCGGAGCGGTCGCCGCGGCCATCCAGTCGGTCGGACCGGAGGCGCCCGCGCTGCCCGCGCACATCCGCGGCATCGTCGACCAGATCGTGCCCGCCGTCGACCGCGTGCGGCTCGCCGCCGGCCAGGCGGACGCCGACGGCATCGACGCGGCGCCTCTCGACCCCGCCGAGGTCGGCCGCGAGCACCTGCGCGACACGGTCGGAGCCCTGCTGGCCGCCAGCGAGCTCATCAGCGACGAGGTCGCTGCCGGTACGCTGGCCATCGTGGGTGCGAACTACCGGCTGCGCGAAGGCCGGGTCGTGCCCGATGTCGTCGTCGGTCAGCTCTAGCCGGGCATCCCGCCCACGCCGCAGCCGACCGCCTGCCACCGCGACCCTCCCTCAACCGATCCGTCACATAAGGACACCGCCGTGAGCACCGAGACCGAGTACCGCATCGAGCACGACACCATGGGCGAGGTGCGCGTTCCGCGCAGCGCCCTCTACCGGGCGCAGACGCAGCGCGCCGTCGAGAACTTCCCCATCTCGGGCACCGGCCTCGAGAGCGGCCAGATCGTCGCCCTCGCGCAGATCAAGCGCGCCGCCGCGATCGTCAACGCCGAGCTGGGCATCCTCGACGCCGAACGCTCGCAGGCGATCGTCGCCGCCGCCGACCAGATCATCGGCGGCGCGCACCACGACCAGTTCCCGGTCGACACCTACCAGACCGGCTCGGGCACCTCGTCGAACATGAACATGAACGAGGTGCTCGCCACGCTCGCCTCGACGGATTCCCTCGCGGTGCACCCCAACGACCACGTCAACGCGTCGCAGTCGTCGAACGACGTCTTCCCGACCTCCGTGCACCTCGCGGTGACGGCCGCGCTGCTGCACGACCTCATCCCTGCGCTCGAGCACCTCGCCGGCGCGCTGGAGGAGAAGGCCGCGCTGTGGAAGACGGCGGTCAAGGCCGGCCGCACCCACCTCATGGACGCCACCCCCGTCACGCTCGGGCAGGAGTTCGCCGGCTACGCGCGGCAGATCCGCCTCGGCATCGCCCGCGTGCAGGCCACGATCGAGCGCGTCGCCGAGGTGCCGCTCGGCGGCACCGCCACGGGCACGGGCATCAACACCCCGCTCGGCTTCTCGCAGAAGGTCATCGCCGAGCTCGCCGCGACCACCGGCCTGCCGATCACCGAGGCGCTCGACCACTTCGAGGCGCAGGGCGCGCGCGACGGTCTCGTCGAGGCCTCGGGCGCGCTGCGCGTGCTCGCCGTGTCGCTGACGAAGATCTGCAACGACATCCGCTGGATGGGCTCGGGCCCGAACACCGGCCTCGCCGAGCTGCACATCCCCGATCTGCAGCCGGGCTCGTCGATCATGCCCGGCAAGGTCAACCCCGTGGTTCCGGAGGCCGTGCTCATGGTCTGCGCCCGGGTCATCGGCAACGACGCGACCGTGGCGTGGGCCGGCGCCTCCGGCTCGTTCGAGCTCAACGTGGCGATCCCCGTCATGGGCACCTCGCTGCTCGAGTCGATCCGCCTGCTCGCCAACTCGACGCGCGTGCTCGCCGACAAGACCGTCGTCGGCCTCGAGGCCAACCTCGAGCGTGCTCGCGCGCTCGCCGAGAGCTCGCCCTCGATCGTCACGCCGCTCAACCGCGTCATCGGCTACGAGGCCGCGGCGAAGATCGCCAAGCACTCGGTGGCGAAGGGCCTGACCATCCGCGAGGCCGTCATCGACCTCGGCTTCGTCGAGCGCGGCGAGGTCACGCTCGAGCAGCTCGACAGCGCGCTCGACGTGCTGAAGATGACCGCGCCGGGGCTGTAGCCCGCGCGAGCTGCGGCTCCGCATCCCTCAGCACCGCCGCAGGGGCGGCTCGCGCCGGAACCTGGTCCATCCGATCCGCACCACCGGTTCGGGAAGCACTCGGGGCCGACGCGAGCCGCGGCTCACTGTACTCCTCCGCGGGGCGGCGGTGCCGGTGCGGCACCGTGCGCCCCGCGGCATCCGTCACCGGAAGTAGTGCGGCCGGCTCACGTAGGTGTCGGAGACGAACATGACGCCCGCGGTGCCCTCCAGCAGCGCGCGCAGACCCTCGATGAGGTCGTCGGCGCGGTCGTCGGGAACGACGGTGATGGTGAGCGTCAGGGCGTCGCGGTCGTTGAACAGCTGCCGGCCCTCGTGCGCGCCGTGGTGCCCGAGGCCGGTGACGGCGGGCAGGCTCGTGTAGCCGGTCGCCCCGGCGGCGACGATCTGGCGTCGCACCGCGTCGGCGTCGACCGTGCGGGCGACGACCTCGATCTTGGTCATGCGGGTGAGCGATTCGCGGCTCATGCTGCTTCCTCCGTGATCGGGGCGCCGAGCGCGCCCTCCTGCGTGTACGGCTGCCACCCGTCGCGGGTGCGCCGCTCCCAGCTGCCCGGTGTCGCGCCGGGGCGCACCAGGATGACCCATTCTCCGTGCACGAGGTCGGCGACGATCTCGGCGCTGCCGATGATGCGGTCGATGCTCTCGCGCGGCGCATCGACGACCACGAGCAGGCGCACCGGCTCGTGGTGCAGACCTGCGCGCGTGCCGATCGACTGCCAGGGCAGACCGAGGCGCAGGTCGCCCGTCGGCCCGCTGACGACGCCCGCTCCCCCGACGAGGTTGTGCACGGTCTTCGTGCCCGCCCCGAACACCTCGGGGTCGACGGCCGAGAAGTAGTACTGCGCGTTGATCCAGTGGGCGACGACGAGCGGCGCGGTGAGGATCGTCTCGAGCGCGATGCCCTCCGAGTCGTGCCGGGCGTCGTACGAGTGCAGGAACGTGCGGCGACCCAGGTCGGCCTGCTCGCTCAGCGAGCGCGGGCCGATGATGAGGGCCGCGTTGCGCGCGAGACCCCACTCGGGGTAGACCTGCGCCCAGTCGCCGGCGCGGCGGGCGACCGCGGCCGCGGCCCGACGGCCCGAACGGCCGCGCGCCGCACGCTGCGCCCCCGGCAGCTCGGCGGCCCGCTCGGCTGCGAGCCCTCGGCCGGCCGCCGCGGCGTCGCGCGCGAGCTTCTCGACCGCGTGACGGTGGTCGATGCGCAGCGCCTCGGTGCCGAACAGGGCCAGCGTGTCGGTGGCGGTGTCGTGCTCGCCGGCGATGACGATCGTGCTGTCGGGGATGCGGATGCCGCGCTCCGCGAGCCCGGCCCGCACCACCGGTGACGAGAGCAGCGCGGCCGCGATGCGCGCGTTGGGGGCACCGCGGTGCCCGCCGCACGCCCCGCAGTCGAGCGCCGTGCGGTAGGCGTTGTTGGTGGTCGTCGTGCCGTGTCCGACGAGCACCACGACCGGAGCGAAGTTCTCGACGAGTCCCATCGTGCGCAGGATGACCTCGGCGGTGTCGACCTGGTCGGCCGGGGTCAGCGCCGAGTCGAGGTCGAAGAGCGTCGGGGCCGAAGCCTCGTCGGGACGCGCCGCCCGCCCGCCCCGGCCCGCCAGCACGCTGCGGGCGATCGCGCTCGGGCCGAGCATCCAGCCGGTGACCTCGGCCCAGCCCAGGGGTGCCCCGGCGATCGCGTCGGGAGCCTTCACGGCCGAGCGCAGCGCGCGACGGGTGGCGAGGCGGTCGATCAGCCGAACGGCGGCGCGCCAGGCTCCGGGCTCGGGTCGCTCGACGACCTGGTAGCGCGGGGTCAGCAGCACCGGGCACGCGGCCGAGGCCGCGGAGGCGGCGAGCGGCTCGACGGCGGCGGCGATGCCGAAGAATCCGGCGAAGCCGGCCGTCGTGTACGGGCCCTGCTTCTCGAGGTGGCGCCGCAGCCCCTCGCTGCGCGGGTCGATGCAGAACACCAGCTGCGCGGCGGGCTGCTCGACGGCGGGCGCCGCGCCGGGCGTCAGCCGGGCGAGCACCGCGGCGTGCGGGGCGGCCTCGAAGGCCTCCTGCCAGATGAGCGCGCGCTCGAGCGCCGAGCCCGTGGGCCCGACCGGGCGCGCGGCGGGCAGCGGCTCGGCCCCGAGCGCCCACACCAGGCAAAGGCGCACCGCGAGCAGGTCGAGCACCTCGACGTCGCCGCTCGTCATCGAGCGCCAGCGGATGTACGCCGCCCAGCCGGGCAGGGCCGCGAGGTGCGCGCGCAGCGCCGAGAGGTGGGCGTCGTCGGCGATGCCGAGCAGGTCGAGCACCCTCGCGAGCGCGATGTCGGCCGCCTCGGGCAGCTCGGCGATGCGCGCCCGAGCGGCGCGCGGCAGAGCGGGGTCGCGCAGCGCGAGCGCACGCCAGGCCCCGAAGAACCCGAGCTGGTCGATCGGCACCGGCCACGACGCTGCCTCGGGCGCGAGGGCGGCGCGGCACCAGCTCGACACGAGCTCGTCGATCGGGTCGGGCTCAGCCGACGCCTCGATGACCGAGCCGGTCGCGGGCACCTGCTCGGCGAGGAAGCCCTCGACGATCGTCGCGTCGTCGCCCGTGGTCGCCGGGCGGTGCCGACGGATGCTCGCCGCGAGCTCGCCCGCGCCGATGCGTCCCGCCGCGAGGTGCGAGCGGAACTGCTGCTCGGTCAGCACCCCGCGGCCGCCCAGGGCGGGCGCGGCGCTCGACACTGCGGCGGCGAAACCGTCGCCGAGCGAGGGCAGCACGGGGTTCACGGCGATCGCCGCGTCGAGGCCGTAGTACGGGGCGACCACGTTGGCGGCGAGGTCGGCGCGGGCACGCACGCGGAGGGCGCGGGCGGTGTCGCTGCGCTGCGCGGCGGGGGTTGCGGTCATGCCGGGGCTCCGTTCGGGGTCGAGGCGATGGGGGTCAGGATGCGGAGTCGCGCGAGGCCGTGGGGGCGCTACGCCGTGCGCGGGCTCGCGGCCGGCGCGCGGAACGGCCGCGCCTCACGCGGGCGCTCGAGACGATCGACGCGCACCGGGCTCGACCCGAGCCGGTGCCCGAGCGCGAGCAGCACGAGCGCGAGCGGGCTGGTGGGCGCCCAGTGGCGCACGGCGGCGATGGCGGCGAGTGCCACCAGGGCGAGAGCGGCCAGCGCCAGGGCGACGGGCTGCGCGGCGAGGTCGGCCGGGCGCGTGAGAGCGAGCAGTCCGGTGAGTGCGGAGGTGACCGCCGCGAAGGCGACGGCGGCGACCGCCAGCAGGGCGAGGATCGCGGCCACGCGGGCGCGCGACGGCGCGAGCGCGGCCGCACGGGCACCCGCTGCGGCGAAGGCGGCGCCGATGACGATGAGCAGCACCGCCTCGGCCGGTCCGCGACCGCCCGGGTAGGCGATGAGGGCGACGGCGACCAGCGCCGCGACCGGCACGAGGGCCCCCGCGACCGCCCTGACCCGGCGCTCGGTCGCCGAGGTCAGGAACGGCCGCGGGGCACGGCGCTCTGCGGCGCGCCGGTCGATGCCATCGCTGGAGGAGAGGAACAGGGAGCTCTTGTAGAAGCCGTGCGCGACGAGGTGCAGCAGGGCGGCGGCGAGCAGGCCGAGAGCGGCGACGAGCAGCATGAAGCCCATCTGGGCGATCGTCGAGGCGACCAGGCGCCCCTTGATGTCGGTGCGCACGAGGGCTGCCAGCACGCCGGCGACGATCGCGACGGCACCGAGCGCGGCGAGCAGGCTCACGGCGATCGGGCTGGCCGCGATGATCGCGAACTGGGTGATGACCAGGATGCCGCCGCCATTGACGATGCCGCCGTGCAGGGCCGCGCTCACCGGGGTCGGAGCGTAGAGCGAGTCGACGAGCCAGGTGTGGGCCGGCGGCAGCGCGCAGCGCAGGGCGGCCGCGACCACGAGCAGCACGGCGGGGGCCTCGCCCGCCGTGCCGGAGGCGGCGAGCACCACCGCGAGCCACAGCACGACGTCGCCGAGCACGAGCCACGGGCCGGAGCGCCGCAGGGCGCGCCGCCCGCCGCCGAGCCCCAGTGCGGTGAGCGTCGCGGCGGTGGCGAGGCTCCAGGCGAGGGCGAGCATCCAGAGCTCACCGGTGACCACGAGCAGGGCGGTCGCCGCCAGCATGCCCGCGATGGCGAGCGTGACGCCGGTGCCGTGGCGGTCGCCGCGCAGCGAGCGGTGGGCGAAGGGCAGCACCGCGGCGGCGATGCCGACGACGAGCACGAGCAGCAGGATCGCGGTGGGGTCGAGCCGCCAGCTGAGGTCGAGCGGGGTCATGGGTGAACCTCCTATCCCGCATCACAATACACGTCTTTTGTGTCGTGTAAAGCGATTCTGCCGATTCGTGTCGCCGGGGCCGGCGAACAGCGGCGTACAGTGGGCGGGTGGCCGAGTGGACCTTTCTGACCAATCACTCGCACGTGCTCGTGTGCCTCGCCGACGACCCCGACCTGCGCATCCGCGACATGGCCGAGCGCGTGGGCATCACCGAGCGCGCGACGCAGCGCATCGTCGCCGAGCTCGTCGCGAGCGGGTACCTCGAGAAAGAGCGCGACGGGCGGCGCAACCGCTACCGCGTCGTCACCGACCGGCCGCTGCGCCACCCCCTTGAGCGCTCGCACACGATCGGCGACCTGCTCACCGCGGTCTCCGCTCCTGCTGACTGACCGCCGCGCCGACCGGTCACGGTGACCGATCGGCGCGGGCGATCAGGGGCGGGATGCGCTACGCGAGCTCGTTGCCCTCGAGCAGCTCGGTCACGAGCGCGGCGATCGCGCTGCGCTCGGAGCGGGTGAGGGTGATGTGCCCGAACAGGGCGTGGCCCTTCAGCGTCTCGATGACGCTCGCCACGCCGTCGTGCCGGCCCACGCGCAGGTTGTCGCGCTGGGCGACGTCGTGGGTCAGCACCACCTTCGAGTTCTGGCCGATGCGGCTCAGCACGGTCAGCAGCACGTTGCGCTCGAGCGACTGCGCCTCGTCGACGATCACGAAGGCGTCGTGCAGCGACCGGCCGCGGATGTGCGTGAGCGGCAGCACCTCGAGCAGCCCGCGGTCGATGACCTCGTCGAGCACGTTCTGCGAGACGACCGAGCCCAGCGTGTCGAAGGTCGCTTGCGCCCAGGGGTTCATCTTCTCGCCGGCGTCGCCCGGCAGGTAGCCGAGCTCCTGCCCGCCCACCGCGTACAGGGGCCGGAAGACCATGATCTTGCGCTGCTGCTGCCGCTCGAGCACCGCCTCGAGGCCCGCGCACAGCGCGAGGGCCGACTTGCCGGTTCCCGCTCGGCCGCCGAGCGAGACGATGCCGACCTGCGGGTCCATGAGCAGATCGATCGCCAGGCGCTGCTCGGCCGATCGGCCATGCAGCCCGAAGATGTCGCGGTCGCCGCGCACGAGCGCGACCTCGTCGTCGCCGACCACGCGACCGAGCGCCGAGCCGCGGTCGCTGTGGATGACGAGCGAGGTGTTCACCGGCAGGGCCGAGACAGCGGAGGTGCGCAGCACCTCGCGCTCGTAGAGCTGCGCCATCTGGTCGCTCGAGAGGGTGATGTCGGCCATGCCCGTCCATCCGCTGTCGACGGCGAGCTCGGCCCGGTACTCCTCGGCCGCGAGGCCGATCGACGAGGCCTTGACGCGCAACGGCAGGTCTTTCGACACGACCGTCACGGCGAGCCCGTCGTTGGCGAGGTTCATCGCGACGGCGAGGATGCGCGAGTCGTTGTCGCCCAGCTGCAGCCCGCTCGGCAGCACCGACTGGTTCGAGTGGTTGAGCTCGACCCGCAGCGACCCGCCCTCGTCGCCGACCGCGATCGGGAAGTCGAGGCGCTCGTGCTGCACCCGCAGCTCGTCGAGGTTGCGCAGGGCCTGGCGCGCGAAGTAGCCGATCTCGGGGTCGTTGCGCTTCGCCTCGAGCTCGGCGATGACCACGACCGGCAGCACGACCGAGTGCTCGGCGAACCGGAACATCGCCTTCGGGTCGCTCAGCAGCACCGAGGTGTCGAGCACGTACGTGCGCTGCGCGACTTCCCTCCCGGCGCTCGAGGTCGAGGTGTTCTGACGGGAGGTCTTCGCAGCGGCCACCGGTGCTCCATCCCCGGGGACGCGGGCGACCCCGGACCTGTTGTGAGCGGATCGGCCGGAAGGTCGCAGGACGATCTCGCCGGCCGTCCCGATCGGGCGCGATGCCCGATGAGCGTCACGCTATGCCCGCGCACGCCCGGCGCCGGGAGCGACACGCGCGTGTCACCGAGCCGTCATGCGGCTCGCGGACAGCACGCGCCGTCGCGCGGCGCGGCGCGATCACCCGCCGTCGCGCGGCTCAGACGGTCAGCCCGGCCGTGAACTCGGCGAGCGCCGCCCGCAGCTGGTCGAGGGTGTCGTCGCCCGTCGACACGTGCGCACCCAGGCGCACGCGCCCGTCGCGCACGGTGGCCGAGACGCCGTGGTTGTGCAGGGCGGCGGCGAGGGCGCTCGTGAACTCGGGGTGGGGAGCGAGCACGACGATGCCCGCGCGCTCCGCATCCTCTCGCGGCGAAGCGACCTCGATGCCCGCCTCGTCGGCGATCGCGATGAGCTGCGCAGTGCGCTCGATGATGATGTCGCGGATGCTCGGCACCCCGACGGCGAGCACGGCCTCCACGGCTCCGGCGAGGCGCGCCTGCGCGGCCGCGTCGGCGTAGCCCACGCGGAAGGCGCCGGCGTCGGAGGCGGGCTCGACCACGTCGTGCAGCAGCTCGGGGCGCCCGTGCGCGAGCCACCCCGACCACACGGGCGTCAGCTGCTCGCGCGCACGATCGCTCAGCGCGAGGAATCCCGTGCCCTGCCCGGCCCGCAGCCACTTCTGCCCGCCGGAGGCGATGACGTCGACGAGCTCCCAGGGGGCATCCACGATGCCCGCCCCCTGGATGGCGTCGACGATGAGGAGGCGGTCGCCGATCACCTGGCGGATGCCCTCGAGATCGACGAGGTGGCCGGTGCGGTAGTCGACGAGGCTGACGGCGACGGCCACGACCGAGCTCGACAGCTGCTCGCGGACGACCCCGGGCGTGATGCGGTCGTGCTCGGGCGTGATCGCGTGCGGCACGAGCACCCCGAGGCTCTGCGCGGCGCGCGTCATGGCGTAGCCGACCGCCGGGAACTCGAGAGGGGACGCCGCCACCCCGCCGGTGAGCCCGAACATGACGTGCATGAGGGCCTGGCTCGTGCTCGGCTGGAACACGATCTGATCGGGCCGCATCCGCACGAGGGAGGCCACGGCCGTGCGCACCCGCTCGTCCTGCTCCTCCAGGGCCGCGTACGAGCCGAAGCGCGCGCGGGCGTGCACGTCGGTGATGACGCGCTGCTCGGCAAGGGCGTGCTCGCCGATGGGCGAGAGCCGGGGGTGGTCGAGGTAGCCGGGCTCGTCGATGAATCCGGCGACGAACTCGGGCATCGTGAGCGGCGGGGTCACTGCCCGAACCTCCGCTGGCGGCGCGAGAAGTCGCGCAGGGCGCGCAGGAAGTCGACCTCGCGCAGGTCGGGCCCGAGGGCCTCGACGAAGTAGAACTCGCTGTGCGCGCTCTGCCACAGCATGAAGTCGCTCAACCGCTGCTCGCCCGAGGTGCGGATCACCAGATCGGGGTCGGGCTGCCCGCCCGTGTAGAGGTGCTCGGCGATCTTCTCGGGCGTGACGAGCTCGGCGAGCTCGTCGAGCGTTCCGCCGCTCTCGGCGTGGTGGTGCACGATCGCGCGCACGGCGTCGGCGATCTCGCGACGACCGCCGTAGCCCACCGCGAGGTTGATGTGCAGCCCCGGATGCCCGACGGTCGCCTCGGCGGCGCGATCGAGCGCGGCGACCAGTTCGTCGGGCAGCCCGTCGCGGCTGCCGACGTGGTGCACCCGCCAGTCGCGCACTCCCGAGAGCTCATCGGCGAGGTCGGCGATGATGCCGGTCAGCGCGGCGAGCTCGGCGGAGTCGCGGCCGGTGAGGTTGTCGGTCGACAGCAGGTAGAGGGTCACGACGTCGATGCCGGCGTCGTCGCACCAGGTGACGAACTCGCGCACCTTGACGGCCCCGGCGCGGTGGCCATGCTCGCTCGACTCGCCCCACTGCCGCGCCCAGCGACGGTTGCCGTCGATGATCATGGCGACGTGCCGGGGGTGCACCGCCCCAGCGAGCTGCCGCCGCAGGCGCCCCATGTACAGCCGGTAGAGCGGCCCACGACCCCGCGGAGTTCTCGACGATCGCACACGCCTACGGTAGTCGACGCGGAATTGCTTGTGGCGGGCATCCAATCGATGCGGCCGGATGCTGTGGCTCACGTATCATCGCGACATGACCTCCTCCCCCGCCGCCCCCGACGCCGCCCCGCACGACGCCGACCGCGAACCGGGGGCTGACATCCCCAACATCCCGCTGCTCGACGAGGCGATCGAGTACCGCGCTCTCGAGCAGAAGCCGACGTGGCGCGGCTGGATCCACGCCGTCACCTTCCCGACCGCGATCATCCTCGGCATCGTGCTCATCGCCCTCGGCGCCAACCCCGCCGCGCGCTGGTCGAGCGCCGTGTTCGTGCTGTCGTCGCTGCTGCTGTTCGGCATCTCGGCGACCTACCACCGCTTCAACTGGAGCGAGCGGGCGCGGGTCATGCTCAAGCGCCTCGACCACGCCAACATCTTCCTGCTCATCGCCGGCACCTACACGCCGCTGTCGATCATGGCGCTGCCGCCCGAGAAGGGCTACCTGCTGCTCGTGCTGGTCTGGACGGGCGCGCTCATCGGCATCGGGTTCCGCGTGTTCTGGATCGGTGCGCCGCGCTGGGCCTACGTGCCGCTGTACGTGCTACTGGGCTGGGCCGCGGTGCTGTACATCGTCGACCTGCTCAACGCGAACCTCGCGATGATGGTGCTCGTCATCGTGGGCGGGCTGGCGTACACGGCCGGCGCCGTCGTCTACGCGCTCAAGAAGCCCAACCCCGTGCCGGGCGTGTTCGGCTTCCACGAGATCTTCCACACGCTCACCGTGGTGGCGTTCCTCTGCCACTGGACGGCGGTGCTGCTCGTCGCCCTCGACCCGCCGTTCGGCGGGTAGCGGAGTCGGGCTAGCGGCCGGGGTTCTCCTCGGCGTCGGGCTCGGTCTCGGGCTCGACCGGGCCGCCCTCGGAGATCATCCGCTGTTCGGCCTCCAGCTGCTCGCGCAGCTCGCCGCGGTAGCGCACCCGTCGGATGCGGCGCGTCATGTCGACGAGCAGGAAGATCGCGGCGATCGCGACGAGCGCGATCGCGATGAAACCCTCGACCCCGGGCGTCACCGTGTTCGGGTCGAAGCCCGGCGGCAGCGTCGGCTCATCGACCGGGTTCGGCCCGATGCCGCTGGGCAGCAGGCGGGCGGCGAAGGCAGAGATCACGGATGCTCCCGTCTCGGTTCAGGAAGGCGCGGGTCGAGCGAACCCCAACCTGGGCGCTCTACGCTGACCCCAGGGTATCGACCCCCGCTGAGCACGACGACCCGTCGCGGTCCAGAACCCAGGAGCCCCCGCCATGACCAGCGCGCCGACCACGACGCAGCAGCGCCTCGACGAGCGCTACGGTCGCACACCGGGCGCCGAGCGCCGCACCCGCCGGCTGATGATCATCGCGGGCATCGTGTTCGCGGCGGTGTTCACGGCCTGGGTGGTGTGGGGCGGCCTGTCGGGCACGAACGCCGAGCTCGAGGTGCGCGACCTGGGCTACGCCAACGCCACCGAGACCTCGATCGAGGTGCGGTGGGAGGTGTCGGTCGAGCCGGGCACGTCGGTGAGCTGCGCCGTGCAGGCCCTCAACGAGAGCTTCGGCATCGTGGGGTGGCGGGTCATCGAGCTGCCCGCATCCCCGGAGCGCACCCGGGTCTTCGTCGAGACGCTGCGCACGGCCGAGCCCGCCGTCACCGGTTTGCCGTACCGTTGCTGGCTGACGTAGGCTCGCCGGAATCATCGGAGTGAACCGGCCTGCGGGCCGGTTCTGCTGTGTCGGAGAGACGACTCTGCGAGAGGAGAGACCATGAACGACGCGAGCACCCAGTGGCTCACGCAGGAGGCGCACGATCGTCTCGCCGCCGAGCTCGAGCACCTCTCGACGACGGGCCGCACCGAGATCGCCAAGCGCATCGAGGCCGCGCGCGAGGAGGGCGATCTCAAGGAGAACGGCGGGTACCACGCCGCGAAAGACGAGCAGGGCAAGATCGAGGCGCGCATCCGCACCCTCACCGAGCTGCTGCGCACGGCCGTCGTCGGCGAGCCGCCGACCGCGCACGGCGTCGTCGAGCCGGGCACGGTGGTCACCGCGACGATCCTCGGCGACGACGAGCGGTTTCTGCTCGGCAACCGCGAGATCGTAGGCGACGCCTCCGACATCGACGTCTACAGCGAGGCGAGCCCGCTCGGGCAGGCGATCCTGGGCGCGAAGGTCGGCGACACCGTGTCGTACGTCGCCCCCAACGGCAAGACGATCGAGGTCACGATCGTCGACGTCGCGACCTACACCGGCTAGAAGCTGACGCGCGGGTCGTACCCCGCGACGCGTCAGCGTCGCGCGCGAACGAGCTACCTGATTGATCACCAGGCACCCAAGGCGCCAGCCTTGCGCGCGAACGCTAGAAGCTGACGCGCGGGTCGTACCCCGCATCCCGCAGCGCCTGCAGCACCTGGTCGGCGTGCTCGGGCCCGCGGGTCTCGATGTGCAGCTCGAGCTCGACCTGGCTGATGGCGAGGCCCGTGCCGTGGCGGGTGTGCAGCACCTCCACCACGTTGGCGTTCTGCTCGGCGATGATCTCGCTCGTGCGGGCCAGCTGCCCCGGCCGGTCGGGCAGCGGGATGCGCAACTTGAGGTACCGCTCCGAGGCGGCGAGGCCGTGGGCGATGACGCGCTCCATGATGAGCGGGTCGATGTTGCCCCCCGAGAGCACCACGACGGTCGGACCCTCCGGCTGCACCTGCCCGGTGAGGATCGCCGCGACGCCGACGGCGCCGGCCGGCTCGACCACCATCTTCGCGCGCTCGAGCAGCACGAGCATCGCGCGCGCGATGTCGTCGTCGTCGACCGTCACGACCTCGTCCACCGCATCCCGAACGATCTCGAAGTTGAGGCGCCCCGGCTTGGCCACCGCGATGCCGTCGGCGATGGTCGGCGCGATCGCGATCTCGGTGACCGCTCCGGCCGCGAGCGACACCGGGTACGCGGCCGCATTCGCCGCCTGCACCCCGATCACACGGATGCGGCGCCCCTGCTCGGCCGCGGTGCGCTTGAGCACGCTCGCGACGCCCGAGATGAGCCCTCCCCCGCCGATCGGAACGATCACGGTCTGCAGCTCGGGAGCCTGCTCGAGCAGCTCGAGGCCGAGCGTGCCCTGCCCCGCGATGACGTCGGCGTGGTCGAAGGGCGGGATGTACACGGCACCCGTGCGCTCGGCGAACTCCTGCGCGGCCGCGAGCGGCTCGCTGACCGTGTGCCCGCGCAGCACGACCTCGGCGCCGTAGTAGCGGGTGGCCTGCAGCTTAGGCAGGGCCACACCGATCGGCATGAAGATCGTGGCCGGGATGCCCAGCTCGCGCGCGGCGAACGCCACGCCCTGAGCGTGGTTGCCGGCGCTCGCGGCGACGACGCCGCGCGCCTTCTCGTCATCGCTCAGCTGCGAGATGCGGTGGTACGCCCCGCGGATCTTGTACGAGCCGGTGCGCTGCAGGTTCTCGCACTTGAGCAGCACGGGCGCCCCGAGCACCTCGGCGAGGTAGCGCGAGGTCTCCATGGGCGTCACCTGGGCCACGCGCTGCACGATGACGCGCGCGGCCTCGACCTCGGCGAGAGTGGGGCCGGCGATCGCGAGGGGGGCGGTCATGAGCGCTCCTGATCAGTGCGGGGTGCGGGGTCGGGCGGTGGAAGGACGTCGGAGAGCGTCGGGTTCGGCACAGTGCGCCAGCGCTTCGCGGCGATGTAGCGCACGAACACGTTGACGAAGGCGACGATCGGCACCGCGAACAGGGTGCCCGGGATGCCCGCGAGCAGCCCGCCGGCGGTGACAGCGAGCACCACCGCGAGCGGGTGCACCCGCACAGCCGGGCCCATGACGAGGGGCTGCAGCACATTGCCCTCGAGCTGCTGCACGAGCAGCACGCCGGCCAGCATGAGCAGCGCCACGAACGGCCCGTTGTAGACGAGCGCGATGAGCACGGCGAGAGCACCGGTGACGACCGCGCCGACGAACGGCACGAAGCTCGCCAGGAAGACCGCGACGCCGATCGGCAGCGCGAGGGGCACGCCGAGGAAGAAGGCGATGAGGCCGATACCGAGGCCGTCGACGAAGGCGACGAAGATCTGCACCTTGGCGAAGTTGGTGAGGGTGATCCAGCCCGCACGGGCGGCGCCGTCGACGGGCGTGCGCGCGCGGCGCGGGAACAGCCGCACCACGAATCGCCAGATGCCCGGCCCGTCGATGAGGAAGAACAGCAGCGAGAACAGCACGAGCACCGCGCCGGCGAGCACCTCGGCCGCGGTCGACCCGACAGAGAGGGCGCCGGTGACGAGCGGCCCGTCGGTCGAGAGGTCGAGCTCGCCGACGAGCGTGTCGACCCAGTCGGTGATCTCGTCGGCGCTGAGCCCGAACGTGGCGCTCAGCCAGTCGAGGAACTCGTCCCAGGCAACGACCGAGCGATCGCGCAGGCTCGGCCACCCGGCCCGCACCTGCGCCACCACGAGCCAGATGAGCGCCGTGACGACGCCGACCAGGGTGAGCATCGCCGTGGTGATCGCGAGCCAGCGCGGGAAACGCAGCCGGCGCTGCAGCCAGGCGGCGTACGGCACGAGCAGCGCCGCGAGCAGCACGCCGATGATGACGGGGATGACGATGAGGCGCAGCTGGATGATGATCCACACCAGCACCCCGGCGGCCGCGATGACGACGAGGAACCGCCAGGCCCAGGCCGCCGCCGTGCGCATGCCGGGCGAGACCGCGTCGTCGCCCGCGGGCGGCGTCGGCTCGGCCCTCTGTCGCCAGAACATTCCGCCAGTCTACGAGGCGCGCATCGGCAGGGGCTGCGGGATGCCCGCCGCGGCATGCACGGGCGCCCCGGTCAGGCCGGCGCGACGGCGACGGGTCGCCCGGTGAGGCGCACGTGCACGGCCTCGCCCGCGGCCGGGTCGCGACCCACGTCATGCTGCAGCACCAGTTCGACGCCGTCGTCGAGGCGCACGCGGGTGCGGCGCAGTGAGCCGAGGAACGCGCTCGTCAGCACCACGGCCGGTCGCGCATCCGGGTCGCCCGCCGTGGCGAACACGACGTCTTCGGGTCGCACCAGCGCGACGGCGGGGCCCGCGGGCGCGGCATCGTCGATGAGCGGAAGCGGCTGCGTCCCGACCGTGATCACACCATCGGCGACCGTGCCGAGTACGCGGTTGCTGAGCCCGACGAAGTCGGCGACGAATGCCGTCGCCGGGCGCGCGTACAGCTCCTCCGGCGTGCCGACCTGCTCGATGCGGCCGGCGCGCATGACGGCGACGCGGTCGGCGACGGCGAGCGCCTCCTCCTGGTCGTGCGTGACGAACACCGTCGTGATGCCGAGCTCGGTCTGGATGACGCGGATCTGCTCGCGCAGCTGCAACCGCACCTTCGCGTCGAGGGCGCTGAGCGGCTCGTCGAGCAGCAGCACGCGCGGGCGCGTGACGAGGGCGCGGGCGAGGGCGACCCGCTGCTGCTGACCGCCGCTGAGCTGGTGGGCGTAGCGCTCGGCGAGGTGGTCGAGGCCCACGAGCTCGAGCGCCTGCGCCGCGCGGCGTCGGCGATCGGGTGCGGCGACGCGGCGCATCCGGAGCCCGAATTCGACGTTCTGCAGCACCGTGAGATGCGGGAAGAGCGAGTACGACTGGAAGACCATGCCGATGTCGCGCTTGTTGGTGGGCGTGCCGATGACATCGACGCCGTCGATGAGGATGTGCCCCTCGTCGGCGCTCTCGAGACCTGCGAGCACGCGCAGGGCGGTGGTCTTGCCGCAGCCCGACGGGCCGAGCAGGGCGACGAGCTCACCCGGTGCGAGGTCGAGCGAGATGCCATCGAGCGCAGTCGTCCCGCCCGGGAAGCGCTTGACGACGTCGACGAACGAGACCGGAGCGGCGACCCGGAGCGCCCCGGTGTCGGTGTCGACGGTCGTGACGGGGGTGGGGGCGGTGTCGCTCATGAGGTCCTCCGGGTGGTGCCGCGGCCGAGGCGCCCGATGACGAGCAGCAGCAGCACAGCGACGAGCAGCGAGAGCAGGGTGACGATGACGGCGATGAACGGGTCG
>JAIXXG010000052.1 GCA_027490915.1 Microbacteriaceae bacterium | reverse complement strand
TAGGCCAGCAACACGCCGTGAGAGCGCGCCCCCGGGCCTGCTTCCGCGCGGGGCTCCTGAGTTGTGGAGGCACGGCAGAACTGCGGGGGCACCATAGGGGGAATAACCGGGTCGGTGGCACGTTGACCTGAGGGTGAGCAACCCGAGCAGCCCCATCGACGTGCAGATCTGGTCCGACGTGCAGTGCCCCTGGTGCTACATCGGCAAGCGCAAGTTCGAGGCCGCGGCGGCGCAGTTCGACGGCGAGGTCACGGTGACCTACCGCAGCTTCGAGCTCGCGCCCGACACGCCCGTCGACTTCGAGGGCACGCCGATCGACTACCTCAGCGAGCGCAAGGGCATCAGCCCCGAGCAGGCGCAGCAGATGGTCGATCGCGTGAGCGGCATCGCCGCGAGCGTGGGGCTCGAGTACCACTACGACCGCATCCACCAGACCAACACCGTGCTCGCCCACGAGCTGCTGCACTTCGCGAAGGCGCACGGCAAGCAGGTCGAGCTCAAGGAGCGCCTGCTGCGCGCCTACTTCACCGAGGGGCGCCACATCGGCCGCGCCGACGAGCTGGCCGACCTCGCCGCCGAGGTCGGGCTCGACCGTGAGGCTGCCGCGGCCGCGCTCGCCGAGCACACCCACCTCGCGGACGTGAAGGCCGACATGGCGCAGGCTGTCGCGTACGGCATCCAGGGCGTGCCGTTCTTCGTCATCGACAGCCGCTACGGAATCTCGGGCGCCCAGGAGACCGCGACCTTCTTGGCCGCCCTGCAGCAGGCCGCCGCCGAGCGCGATGCCGTCGGGGCCGACGCCTCGTGACCATGGATGCTGCACCGAAGCCATTCGCGATGCTCGGCGACCCCGCCGCCGAGGCCTGCGAGGGCGACGCCTGCCTGATCCCCGGCTCTGCCCCCGCTCCGGTCGCCTCCACAATTCAGGAGTAGCGTCCGCCCGAGGTGCTCGACACGCCCTGCGAGCGCTCCCGCCACCATCCCCGCTCGCTCGTCTCCTGAATTGTGGAGATAGGCGACGGGTCAGCGCGGCGCGACCGGCTCGCTGATGTCGGCGACGACGGCGCCGAGCGCCGCGATGAGCTCGTCGGCCTGCACGAACAGCGAGTAGCCGTGCTCGCCCGCGCCCATCGAGACGCGCCGCCCGACCATTCCGGCGTCGGCATACACGGGCCAGGCGGTCGTCGAGCCCAACGGCGTGATCGTGCCGCGCTCGTAGCCGGTCGCCTCCAGCGCGAGCTCGGGAGAAGGCAGCTGCAGCTTGTTCACACCGACGAGCGCCCGAAGCTTCGGCCACGCGATCTGCCGGTCGCCGGGGATCAGGGCGAAGAGGAACGTGCCGTCGCTGCGCTTGACGACCAACGACTTCACGATGTCGGCCGGGGTGATGCCGAGTATCTCGGCGGCCTCCTCGAGCGAGCTCGCCCGCATCCGTTCGATGAATTCGACCGTGAGCCCGCGGGCCGCCGCATCGGCCGCTACCCGCTCCCGTCCACCCTGCGTCATGCCTCCATTGTGCGCCCCTAGGCTGAGCCCATGACCAACGGCGCCCCCCTCCGCACCGGCATCATCGGCTTCGGGCTCGCGGGCCGTGTCTTCCACGCTCCGTTCCTCGCCACGAATCCGGCGTTCACGATCAGCGCGATCGCGACCGGCGACCCGGAGCGTGCCGCGCAGGCCACGGCCGCGCACCCCGACGCGGCGATCATGAGCACGGATGCCCTTCTCGCGCAGGCCGCCGACCCCGACCTCGTCGTGCTCGCGTCGCCGCCGCACGTTCATCGTGAGCAGGCGGTCGCGGCGCTCGAGGCCGGGGCGGCCGTCGTGATCGACAAGCCGTTCGTTCCGACCGTGGCCGACGCGGAGGCGATCATCGCCGCGGCGGAGGCCGCGCAGAGACCGCTGACGGTGTTCCAGAACCGGCGGTGGGACGGCGACTTCCGTACGGTGCGCACCCTCGTCGAGAGCGGCGCGCTCGGCACCGTGCACCGCTTCGAGTCGACCTTCGAGCGGTTCGGCGCGCCGAAGCGCGACCAGTGGCAGGGGCAGATCACCCCCGCGCAGGGCGGCGGCATCCTCTTCGACCTCGGCAGCCACCTCATCGACCAGGCGCTGACGCTGTTCGGCCCGGCGACGCTCGAGGTGGCCGAGTTGCGCGCTGTTCGCGACGGGCTCGGCAGCGAGGACGATGCGTTCGTCTCGCTGCGGCACGAGAGCGGCGTGCGCAGCCACCTCACGATGAGCCGCGTCGCCGCGCAGAGCGGCCCGCGTTTCCGCGTGCTCGGCGACCAGAGCGGCTACACGGTCTACGGCCTCGACGGCCAGGAGCCCGACCTCAAGGTCGGCCGCTGGCCCGGCTCCGACGGGTACGGCGTGACGCCGAAGGCGCAGTGGGGTCTGCTCGGCGTCGACAACGGCGAGCAGCCGCTCGTGCCCGTGCCCACCGAGCAGGGCGCCTACCCCGACTTCTACGCGCAGGTGGCGGCGAGCATCCGCGACGGCGCCCCGGTGCCGGTGGATGCCCGCCACGCGCTCGAGACGGTCCGCATCATCGAGCAGGCCCACGCCCTGAACCCACGCTGACGCGCGCCGCGCGGCGGCCTGAGACAATAGACGCACCATGTCGACCGCCACTCTCCCCGCGCCGCTCAGCATCGGCCCGATCCCGCTGAGCGTGCCGGTCGTGCTTGCGCCGATGGCGGGCATCACGAACACGGCGTTCCGACGGCTGTGCCGCGAGTACGGCGCGGGGCTGTACGTGAGTGAGATGATCACGAGCCGCGCGCTGGTCGAGCGCACGCCCGAGAGCCTGCGGCTGATCCGCCACCACGAGAGCGAGACGCCGCGCAGCATCCAGCTCTACAGCGTCGACCCGGTGACGGCGGGGGAGGCGGCGCGGTTCCTCGTCGGGGAGGGGCTGACCGACCACATCGACATGAACTTCGGATGCCCGGTGCCGAAGGTCACGAAGAAGGGCGGGGGAGCCGCCCTGCCGTGGAAGCTCGAGCACTTCCGCAGCATCGTCGAGGCGACCGTGAAGGCTGCGGGCGACATCCCCGTGACGGTGAAGATGCGCAAGGGCATCGACGCCGACCACCTCACCTACCTCGAGGCGGCCCGTGCCGCGGAGGGTGCGGGCGTTGCCGCCGTCGCCCTGCACGCGCGCACGGCTGCCGACTTCTACAGCGGAAACGCCGACTGGGATGCGATCGGCACCCTCAAGGAGACCATCAGCAGCATCCCGGTGCTCGGCAACGGTGACATCTGGTCGGCGGAGGACGCCCTGCGCATGGTCGAGCAGTCGGGCTGCGACGGCATCGTCGTGGGGCGCGGGTGCCTCGGCCGCCCGTGGCTGTTCGGCGATCTGGCGGCCGCCTTCCGGGGCGAGCAGCACAAGGCCATGCCGAGCCTCGGCGAGGTGGGCGACGCCTTCCGGCGGCACGCCGAGCTGCTCGTGGAGTTCTTCGACGATGAAGCGAAGGCCTGCCGCGACATCCGCAAGCACGTCGCGTGGTACTTCAAGGGCTATCCGGTCGGGGGCGAGCTGCGCGCGAAGCTCGCGGCGGTGGAGAGCCTGCAGCAGATGGACGACCTGCTCGGCGAGCTCGACCGCGACGAGCCGTACCCGGGCGCTCCTGCCGAGGGCCAGCGCGGCCGCGCCGGTACGCCGAAGAAGCCCGCCCTGCCCGACCGCTGGCTCGAGAGCCGCGAGCTGACCGGCGCGAGCCGTGCCGAGGTCACCGCCGCCGAGCTGCACCACTCGGGCGGGTAGCGCGTGCACGATCACCTCACGCCCGGCTACACGCCGGCCGACACCGAGCGCTGGCTTCCGGAGGAGCACTCCAGCCGCCGCAGCGACTTCGCCCGCGATCGCGGTCGCCTGCTGCACTCGAGCGCCCTGCGCCGCCTGGCCGCCAAGACGCAGGTGCTGAGCCCGACCGCGGGGCTCGACTTCGCCCGCAACCGCCTCACCCACTCGCTCGAGGTGGCTCAGGTGGGCCGCGAGCTCGCCGCGAGCCTCGGTCTCGACCCCGACGTCGTCGACACCGCCTGCCTCGCGCACGACCTCGGCCACCCGCCCTTCGGGCACAACGGTGAGCGCGCCCTCAACGACTGGGCGCGCGACATCGGCGGCTTCGAAGGCAATGCGCAGACCCTGCGCCTGCTCACCCGCATCGAGCCGAAGGTTCTCGGGCCCGACGGCCGCAGCTTCGGCCTCAACCTCACGCGCGCGAGCCTCGACGCGAGCACGAAGTACCCGTGGCCGCAGTCCCAGGGCATCCCCGACCCGAGCGGGCGCAGCAAGTTCGGCTTCTACGACGACGACGCGGCCGCCTTCGAGTGGATGCGCGCCGACGCCCCCGACCGCGTGCGCTGCATCGAGGCACAGGTGATGGACCTCAGCGACGACATCGCCTACAGCGTGCACGACTTCGAGGACGCGATCGTGAGCGGCTACCTCGACGTGCCCGCGCTCGGCGCTCGCGTGAACCACGACGAGCTCGTCGACGCCATGTTCGAGTGGATCGGCGGCGAGATCAGCCACGACGAGCTCATCGCCGCCTTCGACCGTCTCGACCACCTCGACGCATGGCTCGACAGCTGGGACGGCTCGCGCCGCGACCTCGCGCGCCTCAAGAACCTCACGAGCTCGCTCATCGGCCGCTTCGCCCACGAGGCGGTGCACGCGACGCGGGCGGCGCATCCGGATGCTCCGCTCGCCCGCTTCGGAGGCCAGGTGGTCGTCCCGCGCGCGACCCAGGCCGAGATCGCCGTGCTGAAGGGCATCGTGGCCGCCAACGTCATGTCGACCAACGCGCGCCAGCCGATCTACGCCCGGCAGCGCGCGCTGCTGGTCGAGCTCGCCGACGCGCTGTGGGCCGCCGGACCCTCCGCCCTCGACCGCGCCTTCGCGGACGACTTCGTCGCCGCGCCGAGCGACGCCGCCCGCAAGCGGGTCGTCGTCGACCAGGTCGCCTCCCTCACCGACCAGGGGGCGATGAGCTGGCACGAGCGGCTCGTCGCGTGACGGTCCGACCCTCAGCGCCCCGCGCCTAGAATCGGGCCTGTGGCAGGCCTCATTCGACGAAGCGACATCGATGAGGTTCGATCGCGCACGAATCTGGCCGACATCGTCGGCGACTACGTCGCCCTGAAGAGCGCCGGCGTCGGGTCGTTGAAGGGGCTGTGCCCCTTCCACGACGAGCGCAGCCCGAGCTTCCACGTGCGTCCGCAGGTCGGCTTCTACCACTGCTTCGGCTGCGGCGAGGGCGGCGACGTCTACTCCTTCCTGCAGAAGATGGACCACGTCACCTTCCAGGAGGCGGTCGAGCGGCTCGCCGCCCGCATCGGCTACACCCTGCACTACGAGGACGGCGGGCAGGCAGCCGATCAGGGCAACCGCAGCCGGCTGCTCGCGGCCAACGCCGCCGCGGAGCAGTTCTTCCGGGCGCAGCTCTCGACGCCCGAGGCAGAGCCGGCGCGGCGGTTCCTCGGCGAGCGGGGGTTCGATGCCGCGGCCGCCGAGCGCTTCTCGATCGGCTACGCGCCCAACGCCTACGACGTCGTCGGCGCGCACCTGCGCGGGCTCGGCTTCACCGCGGAGGAGATCCTCGCCGCGGGGCTGCAGGGGCAGGGCGACCGCGGCCCGTACGACCGCTTCCGGGGCCGTCTCATCTGGCCGATCAAAGACGTCACGGGCCAGACCCTGGGCTTCGGCGCGCGAAAGCTGCTCGAGACCGACCAGGGCCCCAAATACCTCAACACCCCCGAGACCCCCGTCTACTCGAAGTCGAAGGTTCTCTACGGCCTCGATCTCGCCAAGCGCGATATCGCGCGCGGCAAGCAGGTGGTGGTGGTCGAGGGCTACACCGACGTGATGGCCTGCCACCTCGCCGGCATCACCACGGCGGTCGCGACGTGCGGCACGGCCTTCGGCAGCGACCACATCACGATCATCCGCCGCGTGATGGGCGATGTCGACAACCGCGACTCGCACGGCCTCGGCGAGGTCGTCTTCACCTTCGACCCTGACGAGGCCGGGCAGAAGGCGGCCAGCCGCGCCTTCGCCGACGAGCACCGGTTCGCCGCGCAGACCTTCGTCGCCGTCGCGCCCGACGGGCTCGACCCGTGCGACCTGCGGCTGCAGCGCGGCGATGACGCCGTGCGGCTGCTCATCCAGAGCCGCAAGCCGATGTACGAGTTCATGGTGCGGCGCCAGCTCGACAGCTTCGACCTCGAGACGGTCGAGGGTCGCGTCGCGGCCGTGCGCGCGACCGCGCCGATCGTCGCGGGCATCCGTGACGAGGCGCTCGCGATCGGCTACACCCGCACCCTGGCCGGGTGGATCGGCATCGACCCGGCCGAGGTGACCGCCGCGGTGCGGGCGGCGCGGCGTGCGGCGCCGCCGAGCCGCCGGGGTGCGGCTTCCGCTCCCGGTGCCGGGCCGGCTGCGCCCGGCGGCGGTGCGGCCAGCATCCCGCCCGGCGATGCTGCCGCTGCGCAGGTCGATGCGCCGGTGCCGACGATCGGCATCGCGCAGCTGCCCAACGACCCGGTGACGCGGCTCGAGCGCGAGCTGCTGATGGCGCTGCTGCAGCATCCCGACCTCATCGAGCGCTCCGTCGCCGAGCGCTCGCTGCACACCGCATTCGGGCAGCCCGCGCTCGCCACGGTGCGCGACGCGATGCTCGCCGCCATCGACTCCTACGGCAGCGCCGACTGGGCCCGGCGCGTCACGGCCGAGGCTCCGGGCGCGTTCGAGCCGCTCGTGACCCAGCTCGCCATCGCGCCGCTGCCGATGCGCGCCGGGTTCGAGGCCGAGTACTGCCGCGGCGTGACGACCTCGCTCATCGAGCGCGATCTGCTGCGGCGCAAGACCGAGCTGCTCGGCGCCCTGCAGCGCACCGATGCCGAGGCCGAGCCCGACCGGCACCGTGCCCTGCAGCGCGAGCTCGTCGAACTCGAGGCCGAACGACGCCGCGTGCGCGGAGACTAGGATCGCTCGAGTGACCGACCCCGCCGTTCGCGCCCGCGATCTCAGCCTGCGGTACCCGGCACGGCTCGGCTCTCCGGCGGTGCCGGCCATCACCGGGCTCAGCCTCGACATCGCCCCGGGCGAGACGCTCGCCGTGATCGGCGATGCCGGAAGCGGCAAGAGCACCCTCGCCCGCGCGATCGCCGGGTACACCTCCCGCAGCGTCGACCGCGGCGTGGAGGTCGCTGGGGGAGCGCTCGAGGTGCTGGGGGTGGATGTCCGCACGCTCGGTCGGCACGGTGACGAGCAGCTCGCCCTCCGGGTCGGATACGTGCCGCAGGATGCCGGCCTCGTGCTCGACCCGCACCTGACCGTCGCCGAGAACGTGGCGCTGCCGCTGTTCCTGCGCGATCGCACGTTCTCGAAGAAGGTCGCGGGCGGCATCGCCGCCGAGGCGATCGACGCCATGCACCTGACCCTGGCGACGATGCCGAAGTTTCCGCACGAGCTGAGCCGCGGGCAGCGGCAGCGGGTCGCGATCGCCCGAGCGCTGGTGCTCGAGCCCGAGCTGCTCGTCGCCGACGAGGCCACCGCCGGCATCGACGCGACCGTGCGCGGGGTCATCCTGGCCCACCTCGCCGAGGTGCAGCGGCAGCGCGGCTTCGCGGCGTTCATCGTCAGCAGCGAGATCGGCGAGGTGCGCCGTCTGGCCGCCCGCCTCGCCGTGCTGCATCGCGGCTCCATCGTGGGGCTCGGCTCCGTCGACGCGGTGCTCGACGACCCGCGGCACCCCTACGTCCACCGTCTGGCCGAGTTGTCGCGCACGCGTGCGTGACCGACGAGCCGGCCGAGCCCGGCAGGAGCATCCATGACCGACACCGACCGCATGACGGCCTCGGCGACGTTCGCCGCCGGAGCCGAGTTCCTGCTCACCGATCAGCACCGCGATCCGCTCGCCGGCCGTGCTGAGCGGCCCGCTCGGCCCGTCGAGCCCGGCCCCATCGCGGTGCTGCCGACGGCCTCGGAGTTCTTCACCGAGGCGGTCGTCGCCGGGGGCGGGCTCGTGGCGCCGCTCGACGAGCGGACGCGCGGGCTCGTGTGGCTGAGCGAGAAGCGCGCCGACGAGCTCACCGCGATCCTCGACGCGCACCCCGCGATCGGCTGGGTGCAGCTGCCCTGGGCCGGGGTCGACGGGTTCGCGACCGTGCTCGAGCGGTACGCCGACGGATCGGGCCCGCTCTTCACGAGCGCGAAGGGCGCCTACTCCGAGCCGGTGGCCGAGCACGCCGTCGCGCTCGCGCAGGCGGTGCTGCGCGAGCTCGCGCCGAAGGCCCGCGCCGCCGCCTGGGCGCCCGTGCGCACCGGTCTCTCGCTCTACGGCAGGCACGTCGTCATCGTCGGAGCCGGGGGCATCGCCGCCGAGCTGCTGCGCCTGCTGCGGCCCTACCGGGTGCGCACGACGATCGTGCGGCGGGCGGCGACACCGATGGAGGGCGCGGATCGCACCGTGACGACGGATGCTCTGCACGAGGTTCTGCCCACCGCCGACGTGCTCATCCTCGCCGCGGCGTCGACGGCCGACACGCGGGCGCTCATCGGCGCTCCCGAGCTCGCGCTGCTGCCCGCGACGGCCGCCCTGGTGAACATCGCCCGCGGCGCCCTGGTCGATCAACTCGCCCTCGCGGCGGCGCTGCGCGAGGGTCGGCTGCTCGGCGCGGGTCTCGACGTCACCACGCCCGAGCCGCTCGACGCCGATCACCCGCTGTGGGCCGAGCCCCGGTGCCTCATCACCTCGCACTCCGCCGACACTCCGGAGATGACCGCGCCGCTGCTCGCGCGCCGCATCACCGAGAACGTGCGGGGCTTCGTCGGCGCGGGCGGCTTCGTCGGCATCGTCGACCCCGCCGCGGGGTACTGAGCGCGCACCGGGCCCTCCGGATTCTGCTACCGTAGAACCGCTGTTTCAGCGATCCTCGATAGCTCAATTGGCAGAGCAGCCGGCTGTTAACCGGCAGGTTCTTGGTTCGAGTCCAAGTCGGGGAGCCACTTCTCCCACCGCACGCACCCGATCGTCACCGGGTGGCCGTGGACGGTCACCGCTCAGTCGGTCAACCCAGAGAGGAGCGCTGTGCTGGCCCTCCCCATGCTCCTGCCGGTGTCGCCCGTCGACGCGCTGCTCGCCGACCCGATCGGCATCGCGGCCGTCGGCGTCGCCGGCCTTCTCGTCGCCCTCGTCATCGTGCTGCTCGTCGCCTGGCTGCGGGCGCGATCCCGGGCGCGGCGCATCGCGTTCGATCGCGGTGCGGCCGAGCGCCAGCGCATCGAGCTCGAGCTCGCCCTCGCTGAGCAGACCGGGCGCCTGCGGATCATCCGCGAGCTGCACGAGGTCGCCGTGCACGCGCTCACCGTCATCGTGAGCCAGGCAGACGGCGCGCGCTACGCGGCGACCGCCGACCCCGCCGCCGGCGCCCGCGCTGCCGCCGTCATCGCCGAGTCGGCGCGCACGACGCTCGGCGACCTGCGCCGCGTCATGGCGCTCGCTCGGGAGGGCGAGGCGAGCGTCGCTCCGCACCCGCGGCTGAAGTCGACCCGCGACCTCTTCGCGGTCATGCGCGAGAGCGGCCTCGAGGTGGAGTTCGAAGAGCTGGGCGAGCCGTTCGACCTCCAGCAGGGCGCCGAGCTGGCGATCTACCGCATCCTGCAGGAAGCCCTCGCGAACGCCCTGAGCTACGGCGGGCAGGGCACCACGGCGCGCGTGACCTTCACGTGGGCGGCCGAGGGGCTGCACGTGAAGGTCGACGATGACGGCATCCGCGCGGCGGCGCGACGGGAGGGCCTCGACCCCAACGACGCGCGCTCGGTGGGCTACACGATCGACGACGACCTCAAGGCGCTCACCGATGAGCCGACGGGGCGCGGCATCCGCGAGATGCGGTCGCGCGCCGAGCTCTACGGCGGCATCCTGACGGCCTCGACGGTGCCCGGTGTCGGGTTCTCGCTCTCCGTGGTCTTCCCGGCGCTCCGCTTCCACAACGGCGTGCACGGGGTGAAGCTGGATCGCTCGTGAGCCCTGCGGCTTCGCGCGTGCGCGTTCTCATCGCCGACGACACCCCCGCGCAGCGGGAGGGCTGGCGCATGATCCTGGCCGCGCAGCCCGATATCGACATCGTGGGCGAGGTCGGCGACGGAGCGCGAGCGCTGGCGGTCGTGCGGCGGGAGCCGACCGACGTCGTGCTCATGGACCTCCACATGCCGCGGGTGAACGGTCTCGCGGCGAGCGAGCGCATCACGACCGACGGCCAGGTGCGGCAGCTCGGGCCGGCGCCGCGCGTCGTGCTGGCCACCGCCCTCGACCTCGACGACCACGTCGTCGACGCCGCTCGCGCCGGCGTCTTCGCCGTCGTGTACAAAGACCTCGAGCCGGATGCCCTGCTGGCGACCATCCGCGCCGCCGCTCGGGCCGTCGACCTCGCCAACGCCGCGCCGAACGCCGCTCGTCCCGGCGCTGGTCGTGGCCGCCGAGGCTGAGCGCCGGGCCGCCTGGCGCGCATCCCTCGCGGTCGGCCTGGCGGTCTCGGCGTACGGCGTCTCGTTCGGTGCCCTCGCGGTCGCGTCGGGCCTCGACATCTGGCAGGCGTGCGTGCTGAGCCTGGTGATGTTCTCGGGCGGCTCGCAGTTCGCGCTCATCGGCGTTCTCGCCACCGGCGGCACGGCGGCCGGGCCCGCGGCGATCGCGGGGGCCACGCTGCTCGGCCTGCGCAACGGCCTCTACGCGATCCGCGTCTCGCCGATCATCGGCCCCGGCGTCGCCCGGCGCGCGCTCGCGGCGCACCTCACCATCGACGAGTCGACCGCCGTGGCGACCGCGCAGCCGACGCTCGCCGCGCAGCGGGTGGGCTTCTGGGCGACCGGTGCCATCATCTACATCGGCTGGAACCTCATGACCCTGCTCGGTGCCGTTCTGGGCGACCTGCTCGGCGACGTGCGGCAGTTCGGGCTGGATGCGGCCGCCGGCGCGGCCTTCCTCGGCCTCGTCTGGCCCCGCCTGCGAGCTCTGCAGCCCGTCGCCGTCGCGGTCGGAGCCGCCGTCGTCGCGACCGCGCTGCTGCCCGTGCTGCCCCAGGGCGTGCCGGTGCTCGTCGCGGCGCTCGTGGCGCTCGTGGTGGGCATCCCGAACCTGCTCGGCGCCCGCGCGCGCAGCGAGGAGGGTTCCGCGTGACTGTCTGGCAGATCATCCTGCTCGCGTCGATCCTCGTGCTCGCCACGAAGATGCTGGGCTATCTGGTGCCGCCCCGCGTGCTCGAGACCCCGACGGCGAGCCGCACGGCCGAGCTCATGACCGTCGCCCTGCTGTCGGCGCTCATCGTCGTGCAGACGATCGGCGCGGGCCAGGGCATCGTCATCGACGCGCGCCTGCCCGCCCTCGCCGTGGCCGCGGGGCTCTTCGCGCTGCGCGTGCCGTTCATCCTCGTGATCATCGCGGCCGCGGCGACGGCGGCCGGACTGCGGGCCCTGGGCTGGGGCTGAGCCGCGGCTCACTCCCGACCTCTGGAGGGCTGCGTTCAGCCCTCGAGGTTGTCGACCCCGGGCATCCAGGAACGCCCCGGCGAGCCCCACGACTGCTTGCGGATCGCCTTCTGCGCTGCCTTGCGGTGCGGGTGCTCGAGCCGGTCGACGTAGAGCACCCCGTCGAGGTGGTCGTTCTCGTGCTGGAAGATGCGGGCCAGCCAGCCGACCGCGTCGATCTCGTACGGCTCGCCCTCGAGGTCGATGGCGCGCAGCACCGCGCGAGCGCTGCGCACGAGCGGGAACCGCTCGCCGGGCACCGACAGGCACCCCTCCGAGTCGAGCTCCTCGTCGGCCTCCTCGACCGGGGGAGGGCTCACGAGCAGCTCGGGGTTGATCGCGACCCCGCGCCAGTGCACGGCGTCGTCGTCGGTCCAGTCGTAGACGAAGATGCGGGCATCGACGCCGATCTGCGGCGCCGCGAGACCGACGCCCGGAGCCGCCTCCATCGTGTCGAACATGTCGGCCACGAGCGCGCGGACGTCATCGTCGATGACCTCCACCTCGGCCGCGGGGGAATGGAGCACGGGCTCCCCGGTGATGCAGATCGGACGCACGGCCATTCAGCCAGGATATCGGCGCGCCCCGGAGTAGATTGACCGGGTGCTGCCACCTGAGCTGACGGATTTCACCGAGCAGATCACCCTCACCCCGTACCAGGCCATCGGCATCCCCATCGCCCTCGTCGGCGCCGTCTTCCTCTCGCTGGGCGCCCAGCTGCAGCACCGCGGGGTCGCCCGGGTCGAGGAGAGCCACGGCGACGGACGCAAAGACGGGCTCAGCCTGACGCAGCTGCTGCACCTGCTCGCGCGCCCGTCGTGGGTTCTCGGCACGCTCATGCTCGGCCTGGCGATCGTCTTCCAGCTCGTGAGCCTCGGGTTCGCGCCCCTCATCGTCGTGCAGCCGCTCGGGGTCGTCGCCCTCGTCATCACCGCGGTGCTCAACGCTCGTGTCTCCCGCATCCGCCTCGAGCCGCCCGCGATCCGCGCGATCGCGATGTGCGTCGGGGGCGTCGGCGTCTTCGTGGCGATCGCCGCGGTCTACGCGATCGAGCAGGAGATCACCGAGCGCCAGCTGCTGACCGTGCTGGGCATCCTCGGGCTCGCGCTCGCCGCCTTCGGCGTCGCGTTCGCCCTCGCTCGCCGCAGCGTCGGTGCGATGTTCTACGTCATCGGCGCCGGGGTGCTCTTCGGCTTCGTCGCGACCCTCGCGAAGGTCGTCATCAACCGCATCCTCAACGGCAACTTCGAGTGGCTGACCGTGCTCGCCATCGTGGCCCTGCTGGCGTCGGCCGCACTCGGCAGCTACTTCGTGCAGACGGCGTACTCGGTCGGCTCCCCTGATCTCGTGATCGCGGGGCTCACCGTCGTCGACCCGCTCGTCGCGGTGCTCATCGGCGTCATCGTGCTGGGGGAGGCGGCGCTCATCCCGCCCGCCTTCGCCGTCGTCGCGGTGCTCGCCGGCACGGTGGCGGTCGTCGGCGTGCTGCAGCTCGCGAAGCACCACCCGCAGACGCACCACTGACCGTCAGCGGCGCGCGCACGGTGCCGCACCGTGCCCGCCTGCGGTACCGTAGACGGCGGTATTCCTCTTGTCCCCGGCGCTCGCGTCGACTGCCGAGCAGCGCCCACCACCGAGAAGCAAGGACCACCTTCCGTGCCTGACGCCCCGCACGACGGCGGCTCGACCGAGCGGCCCCTGCGCATCCTCATCGGCGCCGACACCTTCCCGCCCGACGTCAATGGCGCCGCCAAGTTCGCCGAGCGGCTCGCGGCCGGTCTCGTCGAGCGCGGCCACGAGCTGCACATCGTCGCTCCCGGCGCCGAGGGCGGCCCCAACGTGACCCGCACCGAGGTGCACGAGGGTCAGCCCATGACGGTGCACCGCCTCCGGTCGTGGCGGTGGTACCCCCACCCCTGGCTGCGCTACGCGCTGCCGTGGCGCATCGAGCAGAATGCCGCCCGCATCCTCGACGAGGTCAAGCCCGATGTCGTGCACTTCCAGTCGCACATCGTGGTCGGTCGCGGGCTCGCCCGCCAGGCGGTGAAGCGCGGCATCCGCGTCATCGGCACCAACCACTTCATGCCCGAGAACGGCCTGCAGTTCACCCCCTTCGTCGGCGCTCTGCGCGAGCCGGCCGTGCGGATGGCCTGGAAGGCCGCGGGGCGCACCTTCGGGCTCGCTGAGGCCGTGACCACGCCGACGCGCAAGGCGGCGGACTACCTCGAGAAGTACACCGAGCTCGACCAGGTGCACCCGATCAGCTGCGGCCTGCACATCGACCACTACACGCCGAACCTCGAGCCGCGCACCGAGAACGTCGTGCTGTTCGTCGGGCGCGTCGAGGCCGAGAAGCACATCGAAGAGCTGCTGCGCGCGGCGGCCCGTCTCGACCCGGAGCTCGACGTCAAGGTCGAGATCATCGGCGACGGCGAGCAGCGGCCCGCTCTGGAGCGTCTCGCCGCGCAGCTGAGCATCTCGCACCGCGTGCACTTCGCCGGTCACGCGCCGGAGGAGTACCTCAAGAAGCAGCTCACCCGCGCCTCGGTGTTCGCCATGCCGTCGCGCGCCGAGCTGCAGTCGATCGCGACGATGGAGGCCATGGCCTCGGGGCTGCCCGTCATCGGCGCGAACGCGGTGGCGCTGCCGCACCTCATCCACGACGGCGAGAACGGCTTCCTCTACGAGCCGGGGGATATCGACCAGTTCGCGGCCCTTCTCACCCGCGTCTTCACGATGCCGCACGATGAGCTTCTCGAGCTCAAGCGCGAGAGCCTGCGCATCGTGCAGGGGCACGACATCACCCGCACCCTCGAGACCTTCGAGGCGCTCTACCGCGGTGAGACGGTCGTCGACCCGGTCGACGACCTCGACGCCGTCGCGCCGTAGGGGCCGGGTAGAGTGGGCGCGTCTCCGCCTCGGCGGAGCGCGGGGCGGTAGCTCAGCCGGTCAGAGCAGTGGACTCATAATCCATCGGTCACGGGTTCAAGTCCCGTCCGCCCTACGAGGGAGGCCCGATGACGATCCATGAGCCGCTGTACGGGGCGACGTTCGGCCAGGCCGTGCGCCTGTTCTTCCGCAAGTACGCCGACTTCACGGGGCGCGCGAGTCGCAGCGAGTTCTGGTGGGCCATGCTCTTCCAGGTGATCGTGGGCACGATCGCCGGCGTCGTGCTCTCCGTCGTGCTCGTCCTCGTCGTGATCGCCGTGGTGATCGGGGCCGACCGTCCCGGGGCCCCCGAGACCCTGCTCGCGGCGGCACTGTGGTCGACGGTCGTGATGGTCATCGGCCTCTCGCTCATCAGCCTTCCCCTGCTCGTGCCGACTCTCGCCGTCACGGTGCGGCGCCTGCACGACACGAACCGATCCGGCTGGTGGGTGCTGATCTCGTTCATCCCGTACGCGGGGTACGCCATCTATGCCTTCGCCGCGCTCGAGAGCGACCCGGCCGGCAGCAGATTCGATCCTCCGCGCGCGTCCGTCACGCCCGTGTGAGCGCGCCGCGGCCGGTGAGAGCCCGTCGTGCGGTCTCGTCCGCAACCTCCTGCCGGCGGTAGCATCGAGAACCCCGCGAGCCGGTTCGAGCGCTCGCCATCCGACGAAGGAGCCGCCATGTCCGTGCCTCGGGTCTCGATGGAGGACAACCGGATCGTTCACGGTGTGGCGGCCGGCGCCTCCCTGGTCATCGCGCTCGCCCTGGTGACGGTGGCGCTCGCTCAGGCATCACCGCTGCTTCCCGTCGCGCTCACGTTCCGACTCGGCGGCCCGGGCGTGTTCGCCTCCGTCGACCTCGTGCTCGCCGCTGCCGTGGTCATGATCGTGGCCGCTCTGGCTCGGCTGGCGATCGCCCTGCCGGGGGTCGGGGGCCGTCGGGTCACGGTGGTCGGAGCCCGCATGCTCGAGCTCAGCCAGACCAGCGCCATCACGGTCTTCCTCGTCGCGCAGCTCAACGGCGTGGTCGAGGCGGGCACGCTCATCCTCGTCTACGCGATCGCCGCCAGTGCGATCGGCGTCCTCTGGATGCACTCCCGGGCGCCGCAGCCCGCGCAGCGCTCCGCGTGGCCCTACAGTCTCGGTGCGGCGGTCGCGGTGGTGCCCTGGGGCATCGTGGCGCTGTACCAGATCGCCGGGCTCCTCTCGCCGACCCCGGCCCCCGCTCTGGTGCGCGTGCTCACGATCGTTCTGCTCGTCCTCGCCGCCGCCGCGTGGGCCGTCGAGCGGCTCGTGCACCGCGGACAGCTCGATCGTGCGCGCGCGGAGCTCGCCCACGTCATCATCCAGGTCGGCACCGGCATCGCGCTCGTGCTGCTCGTGGTCGGGCTCGCCCGACCGTCCGCTCTGCTGCCGTGACGGCCGAAGCACGCGCCGGGAGCGGGAATCGCCGCGCCGCCTCGGCGGTTGCCCCGAGGGCACCCGAGAGGATGGAACCATGACCGAGCCCACCGCGCCCAGCACCGCCCCGACCACCCCTGCCGAGCGCTACGCGGTCTTCCGCGAGCGTCGCGCCCTCGTCGCGGTGCAGCCGCAGGGCCCGCTCGCCCTCGTCAACACGCAGTGGGTGGGGGAGGAGCAGACGATCTGGGGAGTTCCGGGCCGCTGGGCCCCGGCCCCGAGCGGAACGAGCGGACTGCTGGTCTCCGCGACCGCAGCGGAGGGCATCCGTGTCGACGGCGACCTGGTCGACGGCACGGTGCTGGTGCGCGGCAAGGACGACCCCTCGCCGTCGACTGTCGTGTTCGACGACCACACGACCGGATTCGTCATCGCGGGCGACGACGGACTGTACGCGCTGCGGGTCTGGGATGCGCAGAGCGAGGGAATCCGGAACTTCGGCGGCATCGACGCCTTCGACTACGACCCCGCCTGGGTCGTGACGGGCACCTTCCGCGAGATCGAGGGTGGCTCGGTGGTCGGATTCGAGCACCTCAAGGACGACGGCAAGACCCGCGGCGAGGTCGTGCCCGGCGAGATCCGCTTCACCCACGACGGCGTCGAGTACGACATCGCGGCCTTCAAGTCGGGCCGCGCCCTGCAGCTCGTCTTCGCCGACGCGACCAATGGCGACGACACCTACAGCGTCGGCCGCTTCCTGTTCATCGCCCCCAACCCCGACGGCACGATCACGCTCGACTTCAACCTCGCCATCCTGCCGCCCTGCGCCTTCAGCTACGCCTTCAACTGCCCGCTGCCGCCGAAGCAGAACCGCTTCCCGTTCCGCATCGAGGCGGGCGAGAAGAACGTGCTGGCGGCCGACGGCTCGCTGTTGCACTGACGATCGGCCTCAGCACGGCAGCACTGAGCAATACCTGCTCACGCGGTGCCCGACGCCCCTCACTAGCGTGAGGCCATGACCATGAGCACCGCCGCCCGAACGGCGCGCTGGGGTACCCTCTCGACCGTCCTCGTCGCCATCGTGGCCGGATGCGCCGCACCCGCCGCCCCGGTGGCGAGCACCCCATCCCCGACCGCGACGGTCGCGCCGACGCCGACCTCCTCGCCGACACCCACCGCCTCGCCCGCGGTACCGGCGGCGATGGTGATCGTCGCGGCGCGCGGTGTCATCGTCGTCGACGCCGCGAACACGACCCTCGTGGAGGTCCCGTTCTCCACCGCCCCGACGGTCGCGATCGATCAGCTCTCCGATGCCCTCGGCGAGAGCCCGACCGCATTGATCGAGCCGGCAGACAGCTGCCTCGATGAGACGACCATCACGCGGTGGGGTGGGCTGCGGCTCGACACCCCGCCGAGCTTCGCCGCGATCGCGGGAGCCCAGTTCACGGCCGGTGCCGATGGCCCGACGACGGTGGGCGGCGTGCCGATCGTTGCCGGGCCGGGTTTCGCCGTCGGCGAGCCCGTCTCGGCCGCCACCAGTATCGCCTCGGTGCGCACGATCGACGGCGGAAGCTTCGTCAGCATCGTGGCCGAGTGGAACGGTGCCTCGTACGACGACCCGGAGGCCTGGGGCATCCGCGGTTTCGCGACCGGCGGCGTCATCCAGCAGTTCGGCGCGCCGGTGTACTTCTACTACGACTGCTGATCCCGCCCCGGACGTGTCTCCCGCGTCGGCGGCGACCGTCAGACTGTCCATGTGCCCATCGTCGTCGACCGTCGCCCCGAGGGGGTCGTGCTCATCGACGACGACGGCAGCGAGACGCTGATCGCTGCGGACGCGCTGCCGGCCGCCGTCGCGGAGCGCGAGGCGGAGCATCCCCGCTGGGTATGGACCGACACGGCGCAGTGGTACCCCGCCCTGCTCGCCGCGGGCGTGCGCGTCGAGCGCTGCCACGATCTGCGCCTCGTCGATGCGATCATCGCGGGAATCGACGGCCGGGTGCCGCGGCGCGGCTGGGCGGGCGCTGCGCCGACCGACGACGGCGCCCTGTTCGCGCTCGACGGCACGGATGCGGTGCCGCCCCGTTCGGCCGCGCGCGAGTGGGCCCGGCAGCAGCAGCGTCTGGCCGCGCATCCCGAGCCGGCGCGCCTGGCTCTGCTCGCCGCCGCCGAGTCGGCGGGAGCCCTCGCGGCGATCGAGATGCACGCGACCGGACTGCCCTGGAGCGCGGCGGAGCATGACGCCCTGCTGACGGCGACCCTCGGGCCGCGGCCGGCAGCCGGAGCCCGCCCGGCGGCCCTCGCCGCGCTGGCGGCGGAGGTCGAGCGTCGTCTCGACATCGGCGCGGTGCCGATCGACTCGCCGCCGGCCCTCGTCGCGGCGCTGCGCCGTGCCGGCCTCGCGGTGACCTCGGCCCGATCGAGCGAGCTGCGCCGCATCGACCACCCGGCCATCGAACCGCTGCTGCAGTACAAGAGCTTGAGCCGCCTGCACACGGCGAACGGATGGAACTGGCTCGACGAGTGGGTGCGTGACGGCCGCTTCCGGCCGACCTATGTTCCGGGCGGTGTCGTGACCGGGCGGTGGGCCTCCGATGGCGGCGGGGCGCTGCAGCTGCCGCGCCAGGTGCGCCCCGCGATCGTCGCCGACCCCGGGTGGCGGCTCGTGGTCGCGGATGCCGCGCAGCTCGAGCCGCGCATCCTGGCGGCCCTCTCGGGCGATGCGGCGATGGCGCGCGCCGGGGCCGACGTCGATCTCTACGCCGGCATCGTTGCCTCGGGCGCCGTGGCGACGCGCGAGCAGGCCAAGGTGGGGATGCTCGGGGCGATGTACGGCGGCACGACCGGGGCGAGCGCGCAGGTGCTGCCCCGACTCGCGCGGGCGTTCCCCCGCGCGATCGCGCACGTCGAGGCGGCCGCGCGGGCGGGGGAGCGCGGCGAGCGCGTGCGCACCCTGCTCGGCCGCACCTCGCCGGCACCCACGAGGAGGCTCTCGGACGCGGCCGCATCCGAGACCGGACGGCCCGACACGACCGGGCCCGCCGCGCGGGCGTGGGGCCGGTTCACGCGCAACTTCGTGGTGCAGGGCACGGCGGCCGAGTGGGCGCTCGCGTGGCTCGCCGGCGTGCGCCGACAGCTGTGGACGGCCGGATCCCCGCTCGCCGCGCAGCCCCACCTCGTCTTCTTCGTGCACGACGAGCTGATCGTGCACTGCCCCGAGAACGAGGTCGCCCGCACCGAGGCGGTTCTGCGCTCGGCAGCGGCGGAGGCGGGGCGGCTGCTCTTCGGCGACGCCCCCGTGAGCTTTCCGGTGAGCGTCTCGATCGTGCAGCGCTACAGCGACGCGAAGGGCTGATCAGGCGACGGGATGCTCGCTCTCGGCCGCCCGCCTCCCACGCCGCCGGCGGTCGGTGCGCAGGCCCCACGGCTCGACCTCGGGCAGCGAGTCGAGCCACGCGAGGGCCGAGGCCCGCAGCAGGCGCGTCGCGTGCTGCGCGGCCGCCTGCACGAGCCCGCCCGTGGGGTCGATGACCTCGTCGCTCGCGCCACCTCGCGGGCTCCACAGGCGCCGGTAGTTCGCGACGAGCGTGGCGACGTGGTCGCCGGGCAGCGAGAGGGCGAGCAGCACGCGCTCGACCATGTCGTGCCAGTCGGCCAGGTCGGGCTCGGTGAGGTGCATCCGCGCCTCGATGGCCCCGGCGTCGGTGAGCGCGTAGAGCGGCAGGTTGTCGGGCGTGCTGCCGGCATCCTCGACGAGGCCGTCGCGGCGCAGCCTGTCGAGCGTGGAGTAGACCTGCCCGACGTTGAGGGGGGCGTCGCGGCGCGTGCGCTCGACGACCTCCGCGTGCAGCTGGTACCCGTAGGCCGGGCCGAGGGTGAGCACGGCGAGGAGGGAGTGACGCAGGGTCATGCGGGCATTCTATGCGCCGTATGCATACGCGGCGAGAACTCTCCCCACCTCCCGGGCGCGGCGAATGACAGCCTTGTGATTACCGCGCGTGGTGCGGCATACTGGCCCCACGCGTTCGCGCGCTCAACCGAATACACCGCAGCACTGCCGAGCAGCGCTCTGCCGATCAGGTCGATGGGGAAGTCGCACCTGAACGAATCGGAGAGAACTGTGGCTGCTGCAACCGCTCGCGGAGTGCTGTACGTGCACTCCGCTCCTCGTGCTCTGTGCCCGCACATCGAATGGGCCGCCGGACGTGCGCTCGAGCGCGCCATCAGCTTCGAGTGGATCGACCAGCCGGTGCTGCCCGGGTCCCTCCGCACCGAGTGGGTCTGGGAGGGCGAGCGCGGCACCGGCGCGCGCATCGCGAGCGCCCTCCGCGGCTGGGAGCACCTGCGCTACGAGGTCACGGAGGACGCCGGTCTCGGCACCGACGGCGGCCGGTGGATGCACACGCCCGACCTCGGCATCTACTACGCGCAGACGGACACCCTGGGCAATACCGTCATCCCGGAAGACCGCATCCGCTATGCGATGGAGGTCGCCGGCTCCAACGCCCTCGAGCTGCACCGCGAGCTGCGGCTCGCGCTCGGCCAGGCCTGGGATGACGAGCTCGAGCCCTTCCGCCACGCCGGCGACGGCGCGCGCGTGGTCTGGCTGCACCGCGCGGGCTGAGCCCGCATCCGGCGCCCCGCGGGCGTCAGTCGACCGTGCGGAACGCGACGACCGAGTTGTGGCCGCCGAACCCGAACGAGTTCGAGATCGCCAGGAGCGGCCCGTCGCCGAGAGGACGCGGGCTGGTGACCACATCGAGCGGAATCGCCTCGTCCTGGTTGTCGAGGTTGATCGTGGGCGGCGCGGTGCGCTCGTGCAGCGCCAGGATCGTGAAGACCGCTTCGAGGGCGCCGGTGCCGCCGAGCAGGTGACCCGTCGACGCCTTCGTGGCCGACACCGGGATGCTCGAGACCCGCTCGCCGAAGACCCGCTTGAGCGCCTCGTACTCGGCGATGTCGCCGACCGGGGTCGACGTCGCGTGCGCGTTGATGTGCGACACCTCGTCGGGCGTCGCGCCCGCCTGCGCGAGGGCGGCGATCACGGCCCGCGCGGCTCCCGAGCCCTCGGGGTCGGGCGCCGTGATGTGGTACGAGTCGCTCGTCACCGAGCCGCCGGCGAGCTCGGCGTAGATGCGGGCACCGCGGGCGAGCGCGTGCTCCTTCGTCTCGAGCACGATCGCCGCCGCACCCTCGCCGAGCACGAAGCCGTCGCGGTCGACGTCGTAGGGCCGCGAGGCGGCTGCGGGGTCGTCGTTGCGCTTCGAGAGTGCCTGCATCGAGGCGAAGGCGGCGATCGGCAGCGGGTGCACGACGGCCTCGGTGCCGCCGGCGACGACGATGTCGGCCAGGCCGAGCTGCAGGTGCTCGTAGGCGTTCGCGATGGCCTCGGTGCCCGAGGCGCAGGCGGAGACCACGGTGCGGGCGCCCGCCCGGGCTCCGAGGTGCATGCTGATCGCGGCCGCGGCGGCGTTCGGCATGAGCATGGGGATGGTCATCGGGAGGACCCGTCGCGGGCCCTTCTCGCGCAGGGTGTCCCACGCGTCGAGCAGCGTCCAGAGCCCGCCGATGCCCGTCGCGTAGTCGACGAGGATGCGCTCGGGAGCGATGTCGGGGGCGCCGGCGTCGGCCCAGGCCTCGCGGGCCGCGATGAGCGCGTATTGCGCCGAGGGGTCGAGCCGCTTGATCTCCTGCCGCTCGAGCACCTCCTCGGGGCGCACCTTGGCCTCGGCGGCGAAGGTGACGGGCAGCTCGTGCTGGCCGACCCAGTCGTAGGCGAGGGTGCGCGCACCCGACTCGCCGCGCAGCAGGGCATCCCAGCTCTCTCGAGCGGTTCCGCCGATGGGGGAGGTGGCACCGATTCCGGTGACGACGATGGTGGTCATAACGTCAGCTCTCTGCAGGGGTGGATGCTCCGGCCGGGGTGGGCCGGGGTCGACGTGCTGCCGACCCCGGGCCCCGGCGTCGTGCGCCGCGGCTAGGCCGAGGCGTTGACGATGAACGTGACGGCGTCGCCGACGGTGGTGAGGTTCTTGACCTCGTCGTCGGGGATCTTCACGTCGAACTTCTCCTCGGCGTTCACGACGATGGTCATCATCGAGATCGAGTCGATGTCGAGGTCGTCGGTGAACGACTTGTCGAGGGCGACCGAGTCGGTCGCGATGCCCGTCTCGTCGTTGATGAGCTCGGCGAGGCCGGCGAGGACTTCTTCGGTGGACAGTGCCATGTTCTCTCTCCTTGGGGGTGTCGTATGACCGGGGTCAATCCTAGGGCGGTGGCGCGCCGCGCCGCCGGAGCGCGGCGGGTGAGCCTCAGGGCAGGCGCACCACCTGGGCTCCGAACACGAGCCCAGCGCCGAAGCCGATCTGCAGGGCGAGGCCGCCGCTGAGCTCGGGGTGCTCCTCGAGCAGCCGGTGGGTGGCGAGCGGGATCGAGGCCGCCGAGGTGTTGCCGGTGGTGGCGATGTCGCGGGCGACCACCACCGACTCCGGCAGCTTCAGCTGCTTGGCGAACTCGTCGATGATGCGCATGTTGGCCTGATGCGGGATGAACGCCGCGAGCTGATCGGCGGTCACACCGGCCGCATCGAGCGCCTGCTGAGCGACCTTCGCCATCTCCCACACGGCCCAGCGGAAGACCGTCTGGCCCTCCTGGCGCAGGGTCGGGAACTCGCCGTCGGGGTCGTCGAACGCCTCCTTGATCGGGCGGTCCATGCCGACCGCGTCCCACTTCGAGCCGTCGGAGCCCCACACGGTCGCGGCGATGCCGGGCTCGTCCGCCGGCCCGACGATCGCGGCTCCTGCGCCGTCGCCGAGCAGGAACGAGATGGTGCGGTCGGTCGGCTTCGCGAAGTCGCTGAGCTTCTCGGCACCCACGACGAGCACGTAGCGCGCGAGACCGGCGCGCACGAAGGCGTCGGCCTGGGCGATGCCGTAGGTGTATCCGGCGCAGGCGGCCGAGACGTCGTACGCGGCCGCGGGGGTCGCGCCGATGCGGTCGGCGAGCAGTGCGGCGAGCGAGGGCGTCTGCACGCTGTTGCTGATCGTCGACACGATGACGGCACCGAGCTGGTCGGCGGTGATGCCCGCCTTCTCGATGGCCTCGCGGGTGGCCGCCTCGGCGAGGTCGACCGCCTGCACGTCGCGCGAGGCGCGCTTGCGCGTGATGACGCCGGTGCGCTGGCGGATCCACTCATCGCTCGAGTCGATGGGCCCCGCGATGTCGTCGTTGGTGACCGTGAGGTCGCCCCGCGCCGCCCCGACCGCGTAGATGCGCGTGTAGGGGCTTCCGGAGGCCTGGTGGAGGGTCGGGGTGGTCATGCGGCACTCTCCAGAAGCTCGATCGCGGCGGGCAGGTCGTCGGGGCTCTTGACGGCGACCGTCGGCACCCCCTTCAGGGCGCGCTTGGCGAGACCGACGAGCGCGCCCGCCGGCAGCAGCTCGATCACGCCCGAGACGCCGTGCGCGGCGAACTGCTCCATGCAGAGATCCCAGCGCACGGGCGAGCTCACCTGGCCGACGAGCAGCTCGACGAACTGCGCCCCCGACGCGACGCGCGATCCGTCGCGGTTCGTGTGGAGCGGGATGCTCGGCTCGCCGACCGCGACGCCGGCGACCGCGGCCCGCAGCCGGTCGACCGCCGTGCTCATGTAGTGCGTGTGGAAGGCTCCGGCGACCTGCAGCGGGATGACCCGCGAGCCCGCCACGGGCTCCGCGGCCAGCGCCGCGAGCGCGGGCAGCTCGCCGGCGACGACGGTCTGCCCGGCGCCGTTCATGTTGGCGGCGGAGAGCCCCAGCTCGGCCAGGCGGGCGGCGAGAGCATCCTCATCGCCCCCGAGCACCGCGCTCATGCCGGTCGGCACGGCGGCGGCCGCGTCGGCCATCGCGAGACCGCGCTCGCGCACGAGCCGCACGGCGTCGGTGTCGGTCAGCACACCGGCGACCGCGGCGGCCGCGAACTCGCCGACCGAGTGGCCGGCGACGGCGCCCACGCGGTCGCGCCGGCCCTCGAGCAGCGCGTGGGCGCTGAGCAGGCTCGCAGCGACGATGAGCGGCTGCGCGATCGCGGTGTCGCGGATCGTGTCGGCGTCAGAGATGGTTCCGTGCGCGACGAGGTCGATGCCGGCGGCATCGCCGTACTGCTCGAGCAGGGCGCGATGCGCGGGGTCGGCGACCCACGGCTCGAGGAAGCCGGGGGTCTGCGAGCCTTGGCCCGGGGCCACGACGACGATCATGACGTCAATCCTTCCAAGGGACGATCAGGGGTGGGGGTGCGGATGTCGTGCACAAACGTACAACGGGCTTGTGGAGGGTCGACAGTCGACCCGGGGCTCACCGGCGGGCGGAGCCCTCGGGTTCGGCGATCGAGCCGACGATGAGGGCGCACTGCAGGATGAGTGCCTCCCGAGCCCCGGTGGCGTCCCAGCCGATGACCTCGCTGATGCGCTTGAGGCGGTAGCGCACGGTGTTCGGATGCACGAAGAGCTCCCGCGCGGTGGCCTCGAGGCTGCGGCCGTTGTCGAGGTAGGCCCAGAGGGTCAGCAGCAGCTCGGGGTTGTGGGTCTTGAGGGGCTTGTAGATGCGGCCGATGAGCGTGCCCCGCGCGATCGGGTCGCCGGCGAGCGCGCGCTCGGGCAGCAGGTCGTCGGCGAGCGTCGGGCGCGGGGCGTTGCGCCACGACCGGGCGACGGCGAAACCGGCGAGGGCCGCCTTCGCGCTCTTGCCCGCTTCGACGACATCGGGAACCTCCGGCCCGAGCACGAGGTTGCCCGCACCGAAGCTCGGCTCGAGCGCCTCGGCGATCTGCAGGAAGCTGTGCTCCGGCTCGCTCGGGGTCGACTCGTCCTCGCCCCGCGGGCGGGCGCGACCGATCACGACGACGAGGCGGTTTCCCTGCACGCCGATCAGCACGTCGGCATCGACGTGCCGGGCGGTGCGCCGGATCTGGTCGACGTCGACGATGCGCGGCGTCGTGCCGACGAGCACGCACACCTCGCCGTGTCCGTTCCAGCCCAGAGCGGCGATGCGGCTCGGCAGCTCGTTGTCGTACTCGCCCGAGAGGATCGAGTCGACGACGAGGGCCTCGAGGCGGGCATCCCACAGCCCCCGCGCCTCGGCGGCGCGCGCGTACACGTCGGCCGCCGCGAAGGCGATCTCGCGGCTGTAGAGCAGGATGCCGTGGCGGAGGTTCTCGTCGCGATCGCGGACCCGGTCCTCCACGACCTCGACGACGACGCGGATCAGCTGCAGGGTCTGCTGCAGGCTCACCGATCGCAGCAGCTCGCGGGGGGCCGCGCCGAAGACGTCGGCGGCGATCCAGGGCTGGGAGGTGGGGTCGTCGTACCAGCTGATGAACGAGGTGATGCCGGCCTGCGCCACGAGGCCGACCGCCGACCGTCGACTCGGCGGCATGGTGCCGTACCAGGGCAGGGTGTCGTCGAGCCGCTTGAGGGTCGCCGTCGCCAGCTCGCCCGAGATGTTGCGCAGCCATTGCAGCGTCTGCGCCTTCGTCAGCTCTGCCACCGTGCTCCTTCGCTGGGTCGAGAGGGCCGTGACGGTCGTCGTGCCATCCGTGCCCCCTCGACGGATGCCCTGCTAGGCCTCGCCGCCCGCCGAGCCGGTC
>JAIXXG010000076.1 GCA_027490915.1 Microbacteriaceae bacterium | reverse complement strand
GACGCTCGCGCGGAGGGTTCGTCGTGAAGTTGCTCATCGATCAGCCGGCGCCGGTGAACGAGGCCCAGGACAACCCCGCCGTCTGGGCGAGCGTGCTGGCAAACGCTGGGCCTTCAGCGGTGCTGGTGCCCGACATGGTGGCGCGGCACGAGCTGGGCGTGCAGCGGTACGGCGTTCCTCTGCGCGTCTGGAACGGCCGTGACGCCCTCGCCGACGCGTACCAGGAGGCGCTTGACCTCGTGGTGTACCTCGAGCAGTGCCGGCTGCGGGTGCCCGTGCCTGATGATGACAGGGCGTGGGAGCCGTACAACGCGCACGACCGAATCCGCTCGCTGCGGAATGAGCTGCTTGGCATCCTGCGCGAGCTGAAACACCTCGAGGGGCTCGTGCCCCTGGAGCGCCCGCGGTGAGCGAATACCGCTACGTGCTTCGACGAGGGTGCAAGGCGGGCGATCGCTCGGTGCTTTGGGTGATGCTCAACCCGTCGACCGCCGACGACACGCTCGACGACCCGACCATCAGGCGCGTGCGGGGCTTCACCTCGCGCTTCACCGAGCGCCTCGGCGTCTACGGCTTCACCGTGGTCAACCTGTTCGCGCTGCGCGCAACCGATCCGCGCTTGCTGACCGGCAGCTTCGGCGACATCGGGCCAGACAACGACCGGGTCATCACCGAGGAGTCCGAGAGAGCCGCCCTCATCGTCTGCGCCTGGGGTGCGAACCCGACGTTCGGGCGTGCCGGGCAAGTCCGCAAGCTGCTCGGCGCGGCCCCTCTCTGGTGCCTGGGCACGACGAAGGCGGGCGCGCCTCGGCACCCGCTCTACATCCGCGGTGATCAGCAACTGGAGGTGTTTCGATGAACCTCGGGCTCTTCGGCGACCGCACCCGCTTCAAGACCGTGCTGGCTGACCCACCGTGGCTCGAGCGGGGCGGTGGGCAGGTGAAGCGCGGGGCCGACCGGCACTACCCGCTGAGGGCCACGAAGGACATCGCGGCGCTGCCCGTCATCGACCTCGTGCGCGACGACGCCCACCTGTACCTGTGGGTGACGAACAACTTCCTCCCCGACGGCCTCGAGGTGATGCGCGCCTGGGGTTTCCGGTACGTCACGAACGTCTGCTGGGGGAAGGTGCGCGAGGGTGTCGTGCAGCAGGGCCTGGGGCAGTACTTCCGCGGGGCCCACGAGCTGCTGCTCTTTGGCGTGCGGGGCCGCGTGCCGTACCGCACCACCGCTGAGGGGAAGCGCGCGCAGCACCCGTCGCTGGTGCTCGAGCCCCGCGGCGAGCACAGCCGGAAGCCCGACTTGTTCCACCGCATCATCGAGAAGGTCAGCCCGGGGCCGTACGTCGAGCTCTTCGCGCGGCGGCCCATGCCGGGCTGGGAAGTCTGGGGCAACGCCATCACCGAAGAAGTGCAGAACACAGTGCAACCCTGAGAGGCATCACATGGCAAGGAAGACGAACATGGAGCAGCGCGAAGTCATCACCGTGAAGACGGAGGTGCGGGAGCTTCCAGTTCCCCTCACCCTTGACGAGTTGGCTGAGCGGGCGCAGTGGCTCGCCGACTGCCACACGCAGCTGGCCGAGCACGAGGAGCACGCGAAGGCGCTGAAGCAGGAGTTGGCGAAGGCCAAGCAGGCCATCGTCACCCGGCGTGCGGTGCTGTCGGGCGTCGTGAAGCGCCGCGAGGAGGTGCGCGAGGTGCGCGTCGCCCTCCAGACGGACATGACGGACAGGAAGTACCTCGAGGTGCGGGAGGACACGGGGGAAGTCATCGCCGAGCGTCCCCTCCGTCCCGAGGAGATGCAGCGCAAGCTGCGCCTCGTGCTGCCCATCGCAGGCGAGAGCCATAACGAGTGACGGGCCCATGAGGCGCTTCTACCGTCGAGCTTCCGACGAGTTCGGAAGACAAGGGGGCATTCATCCACACCGCTGAGCGAGCTGCTCAGCGGGCGGGTGTCGACATCGAACCGAGCGACTACCGCAAGGCAGTGCGGGCTATTGAGTCCGGGCAGGTGCCGTTGCGGAAGCACGTCGGCGGGAACAGGTTTCAGGTCCGCATCAAGCTGAAGGGTCGAGAAGTGCGTGCTGTGTACGACGTCGAGACGCGGACGATCGTCACCGTTCTCCCAGGGAAGCCATGACCAAGAAGAAGAAGAAGACGCGCTCCCCTCGCCCTCCGGGACGCCCCACCAAGCTGACTGCCGAGCTGCAGGAGGCCATCTGCGTGGCGGTGCGCGGCGGCAACTACATCGAGACGGCCGCGGCCATGTGCGGCGTCTCGAAGCAGGTGCTGTACACGTGGATGAAGGCGGGGGCCCGGGACGAGGACGCGGCGCACGTCGCGTTTCTGGACGCCGTGCGAAAAGCCCAGGCCGACGCCGAGGGGCGGAACGTCGCCCTCATCGCGAAGGCCGGGCAGACGCAGTGGCAGGCCTCGGCGTGGTTCCTCGAGAGGAGCCAGCCGAAGAAGTGGGGCCTCCGCGTGCGCGTGCACGTGGTGGAGGAGTTGTCGGGGTTCCTCGAGGAGCTGTCGCGTGTCCTCCCAGAAGAGTGGTTCGAGAAGGTCCTCGAAGTCGCTGCTGCCCGAGTTGGCGGCGAAGCTGCTGGCGCAGAGGCGAGCGACGAAGGCGCAGGTGCAGCGCCAGCCGATGACGCTGGCCGAGTGGGTGACGCGCATCCCCGTGCTGTCGGCGAAGGGGTACGTGAAGCCGCTGCACCTGGCCCCGCTGCTGGGTGAGCTCGAGCGCATTCAGCGCGGAGAGCAGGTGCGCATCGTCTGCCACACGCCACCGCGCGGCGCGAAGACGGAGACGCTGCTGTCGGCCGTCTCGTGGTGGCTCGACAGGCACCCTGACTGGGAAATCGCCTACTGCAGCTACAACGCGACGCAGGCGCGCTCGAAGGCGGTGAAGGCGCGCGACTGGGCGAAGGCGATGGGCGTGCCCGTCGTGCGAGACACCGTCGTCGAGTGGCGCACCCCGCAAGGTGGCGGGTGCATCGCCCGCGGCGTGGGCGAGGGCATCACCGGCCAAGGCGTCGACGTGGCCATCGTCGACGACCCGGTGAAGGACAGGCAGGAGGCCGAGAGCGCGCTGAAGCGCCAGCGCTGCCTTGACTGGTTCAACGAGGCCCTCTTCACGCGCGGCAACCCCAGCAGCGCCGCGAAGCCGAAGCCGCGCTCCATCATCGTCAACATGGCCCGGTGGCACCCGGACGACTTGGCCGGCACGCTGGTGAAGCAGGGGTGGCGGTACATCAAGCTGCCGGCGCTCGACGAGGGGCGCAGCTTCTGGCCGGAGATGTGGACGCCCTCGCAGCTCGAGGAGATTCGAGCGCAGCTCGGGCCCTACTCGTTCGAGGCGCTGTACCAGGGCAGCCCGAGGCCTCGAGGCGGGGCCGTGTTCGGCGACCCGTGGGTCTTCACCGAGCCGCCCGTCAACTACCGCGCGGCCATCGGGCTGGACTTGGCCTACTCGGAGTCGACCGCGAGTGACTGGAGCGTCGCCGTCGTGATGGCGCGGCTCAACGGGTACTTCTACGTCCTCGACGTCGTGCGCTCCCAGCAGCGTGCGCCCGAGTTCGTCTCGACGGTGCGCCAGCTGGGCCAGCGGCACCCCACCGCGCGCATGCGCTGGTACGGCTCGGCCATCGAGACGAAGGGCCTGGGCCCGTTCATCAGGCCGTCGTTGCCGAAGCTCGAGGCGCTCACCACCACCAGCGACAAGTTTATCAGGGCGCAGCCATACGCGGCCGCGTGGAACGCCGGGAAGGTGTTGCTTCCCGAGAGCGGGCCCGTCTGGCTGAACCAGTTCGTCGACGAGCACGTCAACTTCACCGGCGTCGCCGACCTGCACGACGACGTGGTGGACGCCGCGGCCGCCGCCTACGACGCCTTGGCCGTCACCCCCGACAGCGGACTCACCGTGCGCACAGGCGTGTCCCGGCGCCTTTGACACGCGTCGGTGAGATTGTTACGGAAAGAGCTTGACGGCGTGGATTTAGTGCCGTATAAATCACCCACGACGGCGGCACGGAGCCGCGTCGAGGCCCGGGAGGGCCGAGGAGACACGCAATGGCTTCGAAGATTGAAATCCAGCTGGCGAGGCAGGCGGGCGCGAAGTTGTATCGGGAGCACGACTTTGACGCGCTTGTCGCGCTGGGTCGTGACAAACTCGTCTACCTCGCCAGCCGCGTCAAGCTGCTCGACGGCAAGCACTCCGAGGCGAACCTCGCAATTCTCCGTGACGCGTGGAAGGCCGCTCCTGCGCAGCCCGAGCTGGTTGCCCGCGCCGTCGCAGCGGTCGAGGCTGCCAAGGTCGTCGACTACCCCGGCCGCGCGTGGCGCGAGGACCTGAACGCCGCCGAGCGCGCCTGCGGTGGCGAGGGGCGCGACGGCAACTTCGACTGCGTGTGATGCGCCGCCCGGCTTCGGTCGGGCCCGTCGCAGGGCGACTGCTCGCCCGCCCTGCGTAGGACTCCACTGGCGAGTTGCGGCGGGAGCCGCGAGGACGCGACAATGACGACAATGACGATGACCCTGAACCAGATTCGCCGCACCACCACGCCGGAGTACCTCGGCACCGAAGCGACGCAGGCCGACGTGGAAAGCTATCTCGCGCTGCTCGCCCAGAACTGGCCCACCGACGACGCGGACGAGGCGGTGGATGTCGACGCGGCCGACCAGACGCAAGGCCTCACGTTCAAGGTATGGTCTTCGCCTCGCGTCGAGTGGAGCCAGGCCGACAGCGAGTCCAACGTCAGCGTGAGCGACGGCGAGGAAACCTACTTCGCTCGCGTGCCGAGCGACTGGAACGAGGCGCGCGTCGCCACTGCATTTCTCTCGACCTACGAGGTTCTGCCCGAGGTCGCGCGCGAGTGGGGCAGCAGGGCGGCGTTCCTGCGGGACCTGCGCGGCAAGCTGAAGATCAGCCTGACGGAATCCCCGCGCGCATCCTCAGCGCGGTGACGGGCTGGCCCGGCCATCCACAGGGCAGCGACGGCGAGGCAACTCGCCCGTCGTCTCGAGCCCCCGAGTCACCTCGGGGCCTGGGGACGATGCCGCGACGGAGGAGCAACAACCCCGCAGGACGCCCCTCAAAGGGCCTCACCGAGGCGCGGCTCGAGCTGCGCATGCCCAGAGAGCTGCTCGGGGCCGCGAGGACGCTGGCGCTCGCCGACGGCGTGTCGGTCAACGAGTGGTGGCGGCGAGCCGGGCGCGCTGCCATCGACGCGGCGATTGCCGGGCCGGTGGACACGCGCGTTCCCGCCGAGGAGTGGGGATGAAGGCGCTGGCGATGGCGCGCGTGGCGACGCACGAAGCGCACGTCGAGACGTCCGCGAGGTACGAGCTGCGCAACTCGCTCACCGGGCGCGGCCTTTCCGTGTCGCGCGGCGCACGCAACGCCCGACGCGGGCGAGAGCGGAAACTCGGCCGATTGCTGGCGCGAGACCTCGCCTGTGCGTGGCCCGGAGGAGCGTGTGCCGTTGTGCTGACGCGCGTGTCACCACGTCCGTTCGACGGCCACAACCTCGAGGCCATCTTTGGGGCGGTGCGCGACGGCATGGTTCAGCAGTGGGGTGTCGAAGGCGACGACGTGGTGTGGCTGTACGACTGGCGCAAGGCCCTGACGCCACGAGTCGAGGCGCGGCTGTGGTGGCTGTCAGCCGCCGGCCCGTTTCGCATCCAGGTGGCGGGCGTTGGGTTGGGCTGACGACAGTCTGCAATCGAGGAGCGACAAGGAGCAGCAGTGAGCCCAGCGAGCGACGAGTACCTGAGCGAAAAGTGGAAGAAGTGCCGTTGCGGTGACTTCGTGCATCGCGACCGTTGGCCACAGCACTTCCGAAGACTCCACCACCGTCTGTGGCTTTCTCGACGACGTCTGGAATCAAGAGGATTCGTCGAGCTGCGTTTCGAAGAAGACACAGATGGCCATCAGGCTTTCCGGGCGCTCCGCATCCTCGGCATGCGACCGGTTCAGTTCCGCTACGCGGTGGAAGGCGGTCGCGTCGTCTCGAACGTCGGGCTGATGCCGGCGCAGGTTCTCATGCTGTGTGGATTGCCCAAGGGGCGGTGGTGGGAAGCGGCCATGACTGCGGCTCGAGATGCGCGAGGTGAGGCCGAAAGCACGCGGCGCCTGACGGCCCGCATCGTGCGGCCGCGCCCGCTGTGACACCGTGGGCGCATGGCTGAGCGCCCGACGTTTCGCGAATACCGAGAACTGCCCACGTGGACGTGGAGCGACTGGGAGAAGGTCGAGCTGGTGCGCCGCGCGGTGCGCGAGCTCGAGCTGGGGCAGCTGTCGTCGGCGGCGCAGGTGGTGGACGCGATGGGCCAGGACGACAGGCTCCGCGGGTGCCTCCTGCAGCGCACCGAGGCGCTGCCCTCCCTGCCCTTCAACATGAAGGAGGCGCCGACGGGCGGGCGCGCGGCCGAGGCGGCCGAGTTGGCCCAGCAGCGCTTCGAGACGATGTGCAGCGACGAGGCCATCACCGAGCTGGGGAAGTGGGCCGTCATGCTGGGCATCGCAGTGGGCCAGCTGACGTGGGCGGTGGGTGACGACGGCCTGTGGTGGCCCTCGCTGCAGGTGTGGCACCCGAAGCACCTGCACTGGCAGTGGGACACGAGGGCGTGGCACCTCAACACCGAGCAAGGCGTCATCCGCCTCACGCCTGGTGACGGGCAGTGGGTGGTGTTCGCCCCTTACGGCCTCATGCGCGCGTGGATGGCGGGCGCGGTGCGGGCGCTGTACGTGCCTTGGCTGCTGCGTCGGTGGGGGCAACGAGACTGGGCGCGCTACTCGGAGGTGTACGGCGGGCCCATTCGCGCGGTGAAGACGCCAGCGGCGGCCGAGGAGGCCGACAAGCAGCGCTTCGTCGAGGAGGTGGCCGGCATCGGCAACGAAGCCGTGTTGCGCCTGCCGACGTCGCCCGACCCGACGCAGAGCTACGACATGCAGCTCATCGAGGCGAAGTCGACGGGCTGGGAGTCGTTCGATCGACTCATCAAGCAGGCCGAGAGCTCGATGGCCATCGCGCTGCTGGGGCAGAACCTCTCCACCGAGGTGAAGGGCGCCTCCCTCGCAGCGGCGCGCGTGCACGACGGCATCCGCAACGACGTGCTGGAGGGCGACGCGCAGCGCCTCGCGAAGTGCCTTCACGAGCAGGTGATGAAGCCCTGGGCGCGCTTCAACTTCGGGGACGAGCGCGCAGCGCCCATGCCGAACTGGGTGACGGCGCCGCCCGAGGAGAAGAAGGAAGAGGGCGATTCGTTGAAGTCGCTCGGCGACGGCATCAGCAGCCTGCAGAAGACGGGCGCGAAGGTGGACGTCGACACCGTCCTCGAGAAGCACGGCGTGCCGGTGACGGGCCCGGCCGAGGAGCCCGCCG
>JAIXXG010000084.1 GCA_027490915.1 Microbacteriaceae bacterium | reverse complement strand
TCATCACCAACGACGAATACCAGCCCTGCGTGATCGCCGACCCCAACAGCATTCTCACCGGGGAGGACGCCGACCACTCCCTTCTCGGAGCGGGGGTTCTCGACCTGGGAGCGACCACCGCCCCCATCACCATCGACGCCCCCGGCACGTTCACCATCCAGGATGGCGCGGGGCGCGTGAAGACCTTCACGGTGGTCGCCGGCATCTCCTTCCGCGACCTCACCGACATCGGCGCCGGCGCGGCCGTGGGCGACTCGTTCCTCTTCCCGAACGTGTACTACACGGGTACCGAGTTCGTCGATGCGACTGTGACGGTGGTCGACCTCGACGGCCTCGAGTTCGAGGGCACTCCCGGACTCATGGACTACGTGGACGAGGCGGGCGACAACTGGCCTCTCTCGCCCCAGATCGATGTCGACGACGCAGACAGCAGCGGTTACGCCACGCTCCGGATCGCGTTCCACGCCTCGGGCGACCCCTCGACCCCCTTCACGCTCGACGAGGTGCTCATGACGGTCAAGGACATCGACAGCGAGCAGTTCATCGCGGCGCCGGGCGTGTCGTCCTTCTCGCTGTCGTCGTCGCCCGCGACGGCGCTCACCGCGACGGTCGAGGGCGACGTTCTCACCGTTGCCGAGGTGAACGATGTGGGTTCGTCGGCGGAGGACGAGGACCACTGGGCCGTGCTCCGGTTCGGCTCGGTGAGCTCGATCACGCTCACGGTGGGCGCCAACCAGACCGGCAGTGCGTCTTTCGACGTGCTGTTCACGGAGCCCGCCTGGACGGAGACCCCGACCACCCAGGAGCCGGCCGACCTCGCGCCGGCGGCCCCCGAGCTCGCGGAGACGGGCGCGAACGCCGCCGTGCTGGTTCCGGGCGTCGCTCTGCTCGGCGCCCTGCTGCTCGCGGGTGCCGGTGCGATCGCCGCGTCGCGTCGCCGTGCGGCGACCGACGGGCGCTGATCCGACCGGACCCACGATTCTGCAGCCCCGGGGCTGGCGGCATGACCCGCCGGCTCCGGGGCTGCGTCATGTCTGCGGCGAGACGGCCGCGGCTGCGTGTCGCCGCGGCCGAGCGCCCCGCCGGGGCCGCTACTCGCCGGGCGCGTAGATCGCGCGGGCGAGCGCGTCGAGCACGGCGGGCGTGCGCGGCCCGAAGCTCAGCACCTCGCCGTCGGCCATGTCGACGAAGCGCCGGGCCTCGCCGGCGCGGGTCAGACCGACCGCGGGCTTCTCGGCGAGAAGGCCGTCGACTCCGCCGACGCTCTCGAGCCCGCCCGTCATCACGAGGATGAGGTCGGGGTCGGCGGCGATGAGGGCCTCGTCGGTCATGGGGCGCAGCCCCGTCCAGCCGATCTCGCCCGCGACGTCGATGCCGCCCAGCGCCTCGATGAGCTCGTCGGCGCCCGACTCCTCGCCGAACAGGTAGTAGATGCCCGAGGCTCCGCGCAGGTAGAGGAAGAGGATGCGCACGCGATCCTCCGGGGCCTCGGGGCGGATGCTCTCGATAGCCGCGACGACGTCGGCGATCTGCTGCTCCAGCTGGGCGGCGAGCAGCTCGCCGGCCTCGGAGGCCCCGAGCGCGGCGGCGACCTGGCGGGCGAGCTCGGAGGGGGCGGCGAGCCCGGGCTCCGCATCCACGTACACGACCGTCACGCCGGCATCGCGCAGCTGCAGCACGACGTCGGTCGGCCCGACGGTGCCATCGGTGATGACGATGCTCGGCCGAAGGGCCAGCACGGCCTCGCTGTTGATCGCGTGCCCGCCGCTCGTCACCACGGGCAGACCCTCGGCCTCGGGGAAGGTCGTCGAGATGTCGCGCCCGACCACCTGGTCGCCGAAGCCGAGCGCGAAGACGGTCGCGGCGATCGAACCGGCGATGTCGAGCGGCAGGATGCGGCTGGTGTCGTCGACGACCACCTCGCGGTCGCCGTCGAGGTCGCGCGAGACGACGGTCGTCGGCAGCGTCTGCGCGGGGTCGTCGGTGACCGGCTCGATCGCGGCGTCGGCGATGAGCGCGGTCGACGGACCGGTGAGCGAGCGCGGGTCGTCGGCGACCACCAGCTCGGTCAGCGGCACGCGCGGCCCGACCGGTGCGGTCGGCTCGCTCGTCGACTGCGGCGCGGGCACGGCGCAGCCGGCGAGCAGCGCAGAGAGCCCGAGCGCGGCGGCGAGGGCGAGGGCGGGTCGGCGGGTCATCAGGGTCCGGTCGATCGGCGGGTGGAGGGTGACGATGTTAGGCAAGCCTAACCTGCCCGCCTGTGGGGCGGATGGGCGCGCGGGGGCGCCTCCACGAGCCTGTCGCAGCGTCCGCGAGCCGTCCAGGGCCGAAGGTCCCCGGCGCGTACCCTCGAGGGCGTGGATGCTCCCGCCGACGCCCTCGACGAGCGCGCGCAGCGCGTGCTCGAGTTCGAGCGCGCGTGGTGGGGCCACAGCGGAGCGAAGGAGCTCGGCATCCGCCGCGAGTTCGGCTGGAGCGCGGCCCGGTACTATCAGGTGCTGAACGCCGTGATCGACACCGAGGTCGCCGTGCGGTACGACCCGGTTCTCGTCGGGCGGCTGCGCGCGGTGCGCGATGAGCGCGCACAACGGCGACGCACCCGTCGGGCCGGCGAGCCCGGCGCCGCCTGACCCCCTCACCCTTCCGGAAGGCATCATCCTGATGGCCGAGTTCCCCCGCGACCGTTTCGACGAGACCCCCGACCAGCTCGGTCGGGTCGGCGCGCATCGCGCCGCCCGCTCGCGGCGCGGCGTCTGGGTGGCGACGGCATGGGCGGCCCTCGCGAGCGGTGTGCTCGTCGTCGTGGGCATCTACCTGCTGTCGCTCATCACCGACCGCGTGACCTTCGAGATTCCCGGCCTCGGCACCGCCGAGCCCATGCCGACCCCGACCGAGACGCCGTCGGCCGCGCCGACGGTCGAGCCGATCACCGATCCGGCCCTCGCCGAGCTGCCTGCCGGCTTCACCATCACGGTGCTCAACGGCACGGCCGTGGATGGCCTCGGCGGCACGGCCCGCGACCTGCTGACGGCCCCCGGGTGGCCGGTCGGCACGGTGACCGCGGCCGCGCAGACCGACATCGAGAACACCGTGGTGTTCTACAGCGATCCCGCTCTCGAGGGGGTCGCCGCCGGCATGGTCGCCCTGCTCGGCGTGGGCACGTTCGAGCAGTCGGACGCCTTCCCCGGCGCGCCGATCACCATCGTCGTGGGCGCCGACTTCGCGGCGGCGAACGGCGGCTGAGCATCCGGCGTTACCGCCGTGTTTCCCGTCGGTAACGAGTGCGTTGACGGATGCCCCGAGCCCTGGTCGGGCCGCCTCTGGCGCGAGTATTCTCGCGCCAAGGTCCACCACGCAAGGAGCTCCACCATGCCCCACGGAACCGTCAAGTGGTTCAACGCCGAGAAGGGTTTCGGCTTCATCACCCGCGCTGATGGCGAGGGTGACGTGTTCGTGCACTACAGCGGCATCGACATGCCCGGCTACAAGGTTCTCGAAGAGGGCCAGTCGGTCACCTTCGAGGTCGGCACCGGCAGCAAGGGCCCGCAGGCCGAGGGCGTGCGCGTCGCCTGACCGGCCGCGCGGGCTGCCCGCCGTCGCGCCGGTCGAGGGTTAGGGTGACGGGCATGACGCGGCTCGCATCCCGCCCCCCGTCGACGCACGGGGCCGTCCGCTCCGTGCGCGGTGCGGCGGCGATGGGCGTCGTGATCGTCGCGGCGCTCGTAGCGTCGGGATGCACCGCCGAGGCTCCCATGCCGAGCCCCACGCCGACCCCGTCGTACACCTCGAGCTACGTCCCTCCCGACCCCACGGGGCTCGCGCCGCTCACCGGAGAGGTCATCGCCCTCGACTCCCTCACCACGCCGTCGCTCGCCGCCAAGGTCGACAACCACCCCGACGCGCGGCCGCAGATCGGTCTCGAGCGCACCGACATCGTGTTCGAAGAGCTGGTCGAGGGTGGGCTCACGCGCTACGTCGCCGTGTGGCACTCCGACGTGCCCGACATCATCGGCCCGGTGCGGTCGATCCGGCCGATGGACCCGGACATCATCTCGCCCCTCGGCGGCATCGTCGCCTACTCGGGCGGCCAGAGCCGGTTCGTCGAGCTGATGCGCCGGGCCCCGGTCGTCAACGCCATCCACGGCCAGCCCGACACCCGCGACACCTTCTTCCGCGGCGACAACGCTCCCGCCCCGCACAATGTGCTCGTGCGTGCGCCGCAGGTCATCGCGCAGCACCCCGAGCTCGCGCCGCCCGTGCAGCAGTTCGCGTTCGCCGACAGCATCGCGGCGGCCACCGCGACGAAAGACGGCGTGCCGACCGCCGCGATCGCCCTGCGGTTCGGCAGCCAGAGCACGCCGTCGTGGGCCTGGGATGCGGGCAGCGAGCGCTGGCTGCGCTTCCAGACCGGCGGCGACCCCGACACGGATGCCCAGGGCGCGCAGCTCTCGGCCGTCAACGTCGTCGTGCTCCGGGTTCCGGTGCAGGTCATCCAGAGCATCCCGACGACGCAGCTCATCGGCTCGGGCGAGGCGTGGATCTCGACCGGCGGGGCGACCGTGCGCGCCACCTGGTCGAAGACCTCGATGACGGCACCGATCCGGCTGCTCGACGCCGAGGGTGTCGCGGTGCGGCTGGCGCCCGGCAACACCTGGGTCGAGCTCGTGCCGCTGGCCGGCTCGGCGAGCTTCCGGTAGAGCATCCGGCGCCGCATCGCCGCGGGTGCGCGCGGCTTGCACTCGCCTGCTCCGAGTGCCAGAATCGTTTAGCACTCATGCTCTGTGAGTGCCAACAGCTACCGCACGTGAGACGTCCGGGAGGGACGAGAACACATGGCAAAGATCATCGCTTTCGACGAGGAGGCCCGCCGCGGCCTCGAGCGCGGCCTCAACACCCTGGCCGACGCCGTCAAGGTCACGCTGGGCCCCCGCGGCCGCAACGTCGTCCTCGAGAAGAAGTGGGGCGCTCCCACGATCACCAACGACGGCGTGTCGATCGCCAAGGAGATCGAGCTCGACGACCCCTTCGAGAAGATCGGCGCCGAGCTGGTCAAGGAGGTCGCGAAGAAGACCGACGACGTCGCCGGTGACGGCACCACCACCTCGGTCGTGCTCGCCCAGGCGCTCGTGCGCGAGGGCCTGCGCAACGTCGCCGCGGGCGCCGACCCGATCAGCCTCAAGCGCGGCATCGAGAAGGCCACCCAGGCCGTCTCGGCCCAGCTGCTCAAGAACGCCAAGGAGGTCGAGACCAAGGAGGAGATCGCCGCCACCGCGAGCATCTCGGCCGCCGACCCCGAGATCGGCGCGCTCATCGCCGAGGCCATCGACAAGGTGGGCAAGGAGGGCGTCGTCACCGTCGAGGAGTCGAACACCTTCGGCACCGAGCTCGAGCTGACCGAGGGCATGCGCTTCGACAAGGGCTACCTGTCGGCGTACTTCGTCACCGACCCGGAGCGCCAGGAGGCGGTCTTCGAAGACCCGTACATCCTCATCGTCAACGGCAAGATCTCGGCGATCAAGGACCTGCTGCCCGTCGTCGACAAGGTGATCCAGAGCGGCAAGCAGCTGCTCATCATCGCCGAGGACGTCGAGGGCGAGGCCCTGGCCACGCTCGTCGTCAACAAGATCCGCGGCATCTTCAAGTCGGTCGCCGTCAAGGCTCCCGGCTTCGGCGACCGCCGCAAGGCCATGCTGCAGGACATCGCGATCCTCACCGGCGGCCAGGTCATCAGCGAGGAGGTCGGTCTCAAGCTCGAGAACGCCACCCTCGACCTGCTCGGCCGCGCCCGCAAGGTCGTCATCACCAAGGACGAGACGACCATCGTCGAGGGCGCCGGTGACGCCGAGGCGATCGCCGGTCGCGTCAAGCAGATCCGCGCCGAGATCGAGAACACCGACTCGGACTACGACCGCGAGAAGCTGCAGGAGCGCCTCGCCAAGCTCGCCGGCGGCGTTGCCGTCATCAAGGCGGGTGCGGCCACCGAGGTCGAGCTCAAGGAGCGCAAGCACCGCATCGAAGACGCCGTGCGCAACGCGAAGGCCGCCGTCGAGGAGGGCATCGTCGCCGGTGGTGGCGTCGCTCTCATCCAGGCCGGCAAGATGGCGTTCGAGTCGGCCGAGCTCACGTCGCTCACGGGAGACGAGGCGACCGGCGCGAACATCGTGCGTGTCGCGATCGACGCTCCGCTGAAGCAGATCGCCCTCAACGCGGGCCTCGAGCCCGGCGTCGTCGCCGACAAGGTGCGCCACCTCGAGGTCGGTCACGGCCTCAACGCGGCCACCGGCGAGTACGTCGACATGCTCGGCGCCGGCATCGCCGACCCGGTGAAGGTGACCCGCTCGGCGCTGCTCAACGCGGCCTCGATCGCCGGCCTCTTCCTCACCACCGAGGCCGTCGTCGCCGACAAGCCCGAGAAGGCTGCGGCGCCGATGGGCGACCCGAGCGGCGGCATGGACTTCTAGTCCGCGCCTCGCCCGCGAACGACAGGGCGGTCCTCCTCCGGGAGGGCCGCCCTTCGTCGTTCGCGCGAGCGGCGGCGGGGATGCGGAGCCGCGGTGCGGCCGAGCAACCGGCTACGCGGCGGCGGTGCGGGCGCTCAGCTGCTCGAAGATGCGCGTGTTGAAGTCGTAGGCGCGCAGCACCTCATCGACGACACGCTGCTGCTCGTCGGCCGACCAGGGTGCGGAGTCGAGCTGCGCGCGGTACGCATCCTTGAAGGCCGCGGGGTCGGCGATCTGGTCGAACAGGTAGAAGCCGATGCCGTTCGTCTCGAAGCCGAACTGCCGCCCGATGACGCGGCCGATGTGCAGGCCTCCCGAGAGGTCGCCGAGGTAGCGCGTGTAGTGGTGGGCGATGTAGCCCGCCGGCCAGGTGGCCGCGACCTCGCGGATGCGGGCGGCGTACTCGATGGTCGCCGGCATGAGCACGAGGCGCTCGCGCCAGTCGTCGCCGATGAGGTAGGCGAGGTCGGTCTCGAGCGCGGGCAGTCGCGTCAGGGCGGGGGAGAGGAAGGGGGCGACGAGCGGCACCTCGCGCATCGCGGGCTCCGCACCCTCGAGCGCCTCGTAGATGGCCCAGTGCTGCGACACGAGGGCGACGTAGTCGTCGCGCGTGGCCTCGCCCTTCAGCAGCCCGTGCATGAAGCCCGCGCCCTCGCTCTCGCGGTGGCTGCCGCTGCTGCGCTCGCGCACGAGGCGGGAGAACGGGATGACCTCGGCGGCGTGGTCGGTGGCGGCGGGCGCGGACATGGGGCTCCTCGATGACTAGGTAAGGCTTACCTTACCGGTCGGGAGTCGCGGGTCGCCAGGCCGCGATGGTCACGATCACCCCAGCAGTCGCTGGATGCGGGCGCGCGCTACTCGTGCGGGCGGGGCTCGACGCCGAGCACGGCGCACGCCCGGTCGTACACGGCGACGATCGCGCGGCGGATCTCGGGCCGCTCGGTGATCGGTGCGGGCCACTCGATGCGCAGCGGGCGCTCGGGAGCATCACCCGCGCTGTAGACCCAGTCGCCGCCCGAGCCGTCGACGCCGACCATGCGCGCGCTCGTGGCGCCCGGGTCGCCGAACGCTCGCGCGAACAGCAGGTTGTCGTCGGCGTGGTCGTCGTTCATGTGGTGCAGCACCCCGGCGACGATCGCGGGGTCGAAGGCGTAGGGCTCGGTGCTCACCCCGCCAGCCTAGAGCCGGCGACTCGGAGCGGGCCGAGCCGCCGGCGGGCCGGCGGGCGGTGGGGGCTCAGCGCAGGAACATCCGTGCGGCCTGGGCCTCGACGTCGGCGTAGCCCTGGCCGGCGTGCGCGAGCGCCTCGTTCATCGCGGTGAGGGTCTGCTCGACCCGCTGGTAGGCGGCCGACCACTCGGCCAGCAGCCCCTGGAACGCCGTCGCCGCCGCACCGCTCCACGTGCTCTGCAGGCCGGTCAGGTTGCCCTGCAGCCCGGCGGCCTCGGCCTGCAGCCGCCCGATCGAGCCGCGGGTGGCGGCGGTCGCGGCGATCACGGCCTCGCTGTCGACCTGGTAGCGCGTCATGGTGGTCTCCTCCCGGGCCGGGTCACTCGCCCGGCGCCGCGGCGACGCTACGCGGTGGGCGCGGAGCCGGCGGGCGGTGCCGACGCCGGGGGAGCATCCGTCGCCGCCGTGCCGCTGGGGAGGAGGTCTGTGGGCTCCGCGAGCGGCAGGGTGACGCGGAAGGTCGCGCCGCCGCCCGGGGTGTCGAGCACGTCGACCCGGCCGCGGTGCAGCCCCACGATCGACGCGACGATCGCGAGACCGAGCCCCGACCCGCCCGTGTCGCGCGCCCGCGACGAGTCGGCGCGGAAGAACCGCTCGAAGATCTTCTTCTTCAGCTGGTCGGGAATGCCGTCGCCGTGGTCGACGACCGCCAGCGAGGTGGTGCCCGCCGTCGCGTCGACGCTCACCACGAGCTCGATCGGCGAGCCGTCGGGAGAGAACCGCACGGCGTTGCCCATGAGGTTGGTGATGACCTGCCGCAGCTTGTTCTCGTCGCCGAGCACGATCGCCTCGGGCGCCTCCTCGGGAGCCATGACGATCGGGTTCGGGATGCTCGCCTCCGCCCGTCTGCCCCGCCGGCCGCGCAGCCGCGCGAGCGCCGACCCGGCGAACCCGACGGCGGGGGCGGCCGCGACGGCGTCGTCGCCGGGCGCGGGCGCCGCATCCGCCGCCCCAGCATCGCCGGAGCCGCTGTCGGCGACCACGACGGCCACGACGCGGTCGGGAGCGCTGGCCATGGCGTCGAGCGCGGCGTCGCGAGCGAGGGGCACGAGGTCGACGGGCACGAGCTCGAGCGGTCGCGACTCGTCGAGGCGGGCGAGCTCGAGCAGGTCGCTCACGAGCGCGCTCATGCGGATCGCCTCCTTCTCGATGCGCTCCATGGCCTGCGCCACGTCGTCGGGGGTCGCGATGGCGCCCATGCGGTAGAGCTCGGCGTAGCCCCGCACCGAGACGAGAGGCGTGCGCAGCTCGTGGCTCGCATCGCCGACGAACCGCCGCATCTGCGAGATGGTGGCGGCGCGGTCGGCGAAGGCCCGGTCGATGCGGGTGAGCATCATGTTGAGCGACGCGCTGAGCCGCCCGATCTCGGTGTTGGGCGTGGCGCCGCTGAGCCGCTGGCTGAAGTCGCCGCTCGCGAACCGGGCGGCTGTCGCCTCGACGTCGCGCAGGGGGGTGAGCGTCGAGGTCACGAGCATGCGGGTGAGGGCCGCGCTGAGGATGACGACGACGAGGCCGAAGCCGAGGAAGATCGAGGCGAACGAGCCGATGACGGCGTTGGTGTCGGTGAGGTCGGCGCCGATCAGCAGTGTCGCGGTCGAGCTCTCGCCCGAATCGGCGTCGGTGACCCGCAGCGGGAAGGTGAGCACGCGCCACTGCGTCGTGCGGTCGGTGCTCGTCAAGGTGATGCCGCCGCCGTCGAGGCGCTCGACCGCGGCGCTCGTGAGGCGCGAGACATCGGGCGCCTGCGCGCGGCTGTCGTCGCCGACGTTGTCGTCGATGATGCGCCCGTTCGCGTCGATGGCGCCGAAGTAGAACGGGTTCGAGAACACCGACGGCGTCAGGTCGCTGAACGAGTCGAAGTCGTCGAGCTCGATGACGTCGGGTGCCTTGGGCAGCTCGTCGGCCGCCTGCCGGATCTGCCGGTCGACCTCATCGAGCAGGGTGCGCTGCAGCACCGTCAGGGTGCCGACGCCGACGACGAGCAGGCCCATCGTCACCACGAAGACGGTGACGCCGGTGATCTTCGATCTCAGCGAGATCGACCGCCACCACTGGGTCAGCTGCTCATGCATCGGGGGCCGGGGCTCAGCCCTTGGCGGCCTTCAGCATGTATCCGAACCCGCGCTTGGTCTGGATGAGGGGCTCGTCGGTGTGCGGGTCGAGCTTGCGGCGCAGGTACGAGATGTAGCTCTCGACGATGCCGGCGTCGCCGTTGAAGTCGTACTCCCACACGTGGTCGAGAATCTGCGCCTTCGACAGCACCCGGTTGGGGTTGAGCATGAGGTAGCGCAGCAGCTTGAACTCGGTGGGGCTGAGCTCGATGACCTCGCTGCCGATCGTGACCTCGTGCGTGTCCTGATCCATGGTGAGCTCGCCAGCGCGGATGATCGCGTCGTCGTCCTCCTGCATGGTGCGGCGCAGGATCGCCTTGATGCGGGCGACGATCTCGTCGAGGCTGAACGGCTTGGTGACGTAGTCGTCGCCGCCGACGGTCAGACCCATGATCTTGTCGTCGGTGTCGTCCTTGGCGGTGAGGAAGAGGATGGGGCTCGTGTAGCCGCTCGACCGCAGGCGCTTGGTCACGCCGAAGCCGTTGATGTCCGGAAGCATGACGTCGAGGATGATGAGGTCGGGCTCCTCCTCGAGCACAGCCGAGATGGCCTGCGCGCCGTTCCCGACCGCGCGCACGGCGAAGCCGGCGAAGCGCAGGCTCGTCGTCAGCAGGTCGCGGATGTTGGGCTCGTCGTCGACGATCAGAATCTTCGGTCCATCAGCCATGTCGCAAGTATCTGGGCTTCTGGTGAAAGTTTCCTGAACGCGCTCGGCCTGTCGCGACATTGCCGATCGAAACAGCGGCCCCCGCCCCGGCACGGCGTGCGCGAGCGACGGCGCAGACCGATAGCGTTCCCGCATGCAGATCGTGCTCATTCCCGGCTTCTGGCTCGACGGCGACTCGTGGGCGCCCATCACCGCGGCGCTCGCCGCCGCTGGGCACGACCCTCACCCCCTCACCCTGCCCGGCAAGGGCCGCGATGGCGCCGACCTCGCCGGCATCGGTCTCGGCACGCATGTGGAGGCGGTGCTCGCGATCATCGACGGCCTCGAGTCCGCCGACTCCGGCCCCGTGGTGCTCGTCGGGCACTCCGGTGGCGGCACGATCGCGTGGCAGGTGGCCGACGCCCGGCCCGAGCGCATCGCCCGCGTCGTGCTCGTCGACGCCCTGCCGATGCCGAGCGGAACGAGCATCAATACCGAGCTGCCGGTCGAGGGCGACGCGGTGCCGCTGCCCGACTGGTCGCTGTTCGAGCCGGAGGATCTGATCGACCTCGACGACTCCCTGCGCGAGCGCTTCCGCGCCATGGCGGTGCCCGAGCCGAAGGGCGTCGCGCACGAGCCGACGACGCTGACCGACGAGCGGCGCTTCAGCGTGCCGGTCACCGTCATCGCGTGCCAGTTTCCCGCGTCGCTCGTGCAGCAGGCGGTCGAGAACGGCCGCGACTGGGCGGCGGAACTGGCCCGCATCGAGCAGCTGTCGTTCATCGAGGTGCCCACCGGCCACTGGCCGCAGCTGTCGAAGCCGGCGGAGCTCGCGGAGAGCATCCTGACCGCCGTCGATTAGTCGCGAACGGTCTCGCACGCGCCCTAGAGTGAGCGACATGCGTTCACATCGTGGTGTCGGTGCTGGCATTGTCGCGCTCGCGCTGGCAGCGAGCGTGCTGGCCGCGTCGCCCGCCCAGGCGGCTCCACAGTCGTTGTTCGGCACCACCGTTGACGTCTTCTCGCCCATCACGTCAGAGAGCCTGCTCGGCTCGACCGTCTACGTGCCGGAGATCACTCCTCTTCTCGTCGTCGAGATCGGCGACGCGCAGGCCACTGACATCGATGTCACGGTGCTCGATGGAGCGACGACGATCGACTCGTGCGTGATCGTGGCGGGCGGGACAATGTGCGGGTTGTCGTCCTTGGGCGGCTTGCCAGACGGTGCCACCCCGGTAACGGTGCAGTTCGTGATGGGGGCAGCGACCGAGACTGTCAGCGGCACGGTCTTCGTCGTCACGAACGACGCGCCCACGTTTCGCCTTGAATGGAGAGACGCTGCTGGCCTGTGGGTCGATGGCACCGGTATCGGGATCGCTTTGCGCGGTGCGACGGCACTGCGGTGTGTCATCACCAACAACTCCAACGCGGCCATCACGTTCGACACCGTGACCGCAATGATCGAGCTGAACCCGAGTGGCACCGAGGCGGTTCCGATCACCGGCACTCTGGCGGCTGGCGTTGTTGGCAGGTTCACGGTGTGGAGCGGCCTCGCTCCGGCGATCTACAGTGCTTCGTGCTCGGGTGGCGTGGACTTGCGCGACGGAACGGGTGCGGGCGGCGGGAATGGCGGTGGCGTCATTGCGATGGGCGGCACCATCACCATTGATCGAACGCCAGCGCCCGGCCAGACGGTCACCATCACCGCGGATGGCGTGACGCCTCCGCTCGTGACCGAATACTCAGTACTGCTTGACGGAGTACCGGTCTCCGGTTCACCGGTCTCGGCACCGCCACCCGACTTCGGCTTCATGCTCGACATCGCCGTTCCGACGTCGTTGGCGGTCGGCGACCACGTGATCTCTGTCGTGGTGACGTACCAGGGCCGGGACACCGCGATCGCGGCGTTCCCGTTCCAGGTCGCCGCTCCCGAGCTCGCCGCGACGGGCGCGGAACTCGACGCGTCGTCGGCCGCCTGGTCTGGCCTCGTCAGCCTGCTCGTGGTTGCTGCTGGCGCCGGCCTGCTCGCGGCGAGTCGGCGTCGCCTCAGCGGCTAACGCCTCTCAGGCGGCGGCGCCCAGCTGGTCGGCGTCGAGGATCGTGTAGCTGTAGCCCTGCTCGGCGAGGAACCGCTGGCGGTTCTGCGCGAAATCCTGATCGACGGTGTCGCGCGCGACGAGCGTGTAGAAGCTCGCGGGGATGCCGCTCTGCTTCGGCCGCAGCAGGCGCCCGAGCCGCTGCGCTTCCTCCTGCCGCGAGCCGAACGAGCCCGACACCTGGATGGCGACTGTGGCCTCCGGCAGGTCGACCGAGAAGTTGGCGACCTTCGACACGACGAGCACCGGCGTGCGGCCATCCCGGAACTCCTGGAACAGGCGCTCGCGCTCGTCGACGGGCGTCGACCCGGTGAGCTGCGGCACACCGAGGGCCTCGGCGAGCTCGTCGATCTGATCGAGGTACTGCCCGATCACCAGGATGCGCTCGCCCTCGTGCTGCTTCACCAGCCGCTGCACGACCCCGAGCTTGGCCGGTGCCGTCGCGGCGAGCCGGTAGCGCTGGTCGTCGGCGCTCGCCGCGTACTCGAGCCGCTCGCTCGCGGGCAGGTCGATGCGCACCTCGAAGCAGCTCGCCGGCGAGATGTAGCCCTGCGCCTCGATCTCCTTCCACGGAGCGTCGAAGCGCTTCGGGCCGATCAGGCTGAACACGTCGCCCTCGCGGCCGTCTTCGCGCACGAGCGTGGCGGTGAGCCCGAGGCGGCGACGGGCCTGCAGCTCGGCCGTGAGCTTGAACACGGGCGCGGGCAGCAGGTGCACCTCGTCGTAGACGATGAGGCCCCAGTCGAGGGCGTCGAGCAGCGCGAGGTGCGCGTACTCGCCCTTCCGCTTGGCGGTGAGAATCTGGTAAGTCGCGATCGTGACCGGCTTGATCTCCTTCAGCTGCCCCGAGTACTCGCCGATCTCGTCGGCGGTGAGCGAGGTGCGCCGCAGCAGCTCGTCGCGCCACTGCCGTGCCGACACGGTGTTCGTGACGAGGATCAGCGTGGTCGTGTCGGCCTGCGCCATCGCACCCGCGCCGACGAGGGTCTTGCCCGCGCCGCACGGCAGCACGACGACTCCCGAGCCGCCGGTGAAGAACTGGTCGATGGCCTGCTGCTGGTAGGGGCGCAGGTGCCAGCCCGAGAGGTCGAGGTCGATGTCGTGCGGGGTGCCGGGGGTGTAGCCCGCGAGGTCCTCCGCCGGCCATCCGATCTTCACGAGCTCCTGCTTGACCTGACCGCGTGCCCAGGCGGCGAGCTCGAAGGCGCTGTGGTCGACGCGGCGGGTCAGCAGCGGCGCGATGCGCTTGTTCGCGGCGATCTCGGTGAGCACCGCGGCGTCGGTCGAGCGCAGCACGAGCGTGCCGTTCTCGTCGCGCACGATCATGAGCCGTCCGTACCGCCCGACGGTCTCGGTGATGTCGATCGCGACCGACTGCGGCACGGCGAACTTCGCGTAGCGCTCGAGCACCGCGAGCATCTCGTCGGCCTCGTGGCCGGCGGCGCGGGCGTTCCAGAGGCCGAGGCGCGTGATGCGGTAGGTGTGCACGTGCTCGGGGGCACGCTCGAGCTCGGCGAACACGGCGAGCGCGTGCCGCGCCTCATCGGCGAGCGGATGCGCGACCTCGAGCAGCACGGTGCGGTCGCTCTGCACGATGAGCGGGCCGTCGGGATTCATAACGGGCCAGTCTAGGCGGCCCGCCTGAGCGCAGCGGCCTCGATTACGCGTCGAGCGGCTCGAGCGCGGTGATGCTCGCTACCGGCAGGGTGCGCTCGACGTCGGCCTCGCGGTCGCGCCCGCGCACGCGCCCGGCCCCGACCCCGGTCGGCTCGAGGTCGAACACCCGTTCGCTGCCGTCAGGCAGGCGCACGGTCGCGCGAAGGCCGATCTTCGCCCGCAGCGCCAGCTGCCACTGCCGCGTCACCCCGGCGTCGTCGCCGTCGACGGTCATCGAGTGCCGGATGCGCGCCACCGCCGCCCGCACCGCCTCGCTGTCCGGCTCCGGGCCGGGCGGCGTCTCGGGGTCGGCGCCCGCGGCGAGCCCGACCGCGGGCCCGGCCGCCGGCTCGGCACCCGGCTCGGCACTCGGTTCCCGTCGCGCTCCCGCTGCCGGGTACCGCGCCTCGATGAGGTTGGCGAGCACCACCTCGGGCGCGAGCCGGCTCACGAGCGTGGATTCATCGACACGGCGCAGGCCGAGAGGGGCCGTCGCACGGTCGACCGCGATCGACTCGAGCAGCACGGGGTCGGCGCTGCGCACGGCGGTGCGTGCTCCGAGGGCCGTCTGCCCGGCCGCGTCGAGCGCGTCGACGCGCACGGCGCCGTAGCGCTTCGCCGTCTGCTCGATGAGGTAGGCGAGGGGCTGCGGCACCCCCGTCAGGGAGCATCCGTCGATGAAGGCCAGCAGGCTCTCGGCGCTCTCGCCCGCCGCGATCGCCCGCGCGACGCTGTCGGCGGTGATGCGGTAGCGACCCGCGAGGCCGGTGCTCTCGACGTCGGCCAGCTGCCGCATCCGCGCATCGACCGCGGCGGCGAGCGGGCCCGGCGAGACGACGGTCAGGTCGTGCTGCACGTAGACCCGCTCGACCTCCGGCGGCAGCAGGGGGGCGAGCGCCGCGGCGGCCGCGGTCGCGCCCGCCTCCGGCTCGGTCGTGCCGAGAAGCGTGCGGCCCAGGATGCTCGCCCGGTCGTCGACGAGCAGCCCCAGCCGCTCGGCGAGGGTGCCGAGCAGGCGCAGGCGCTCGCGCAGCGCCGCATCCGCCGCCGGGTACAGCCAGTCGAGCAGGGCGGGCAGCCCGAGAGCCGCCGAGCCAGGGACACGCGTGGAGAGCAGCGCGGCGAGCGGCGCGGGCAGCGCCTGCCGCCACCCGAGCGCGAGCGCCTGCCAGCGGCCCGCGGGCCCCTGCGCGACGACCGCCGAGCCGCGCGCCGACGCCCGCAGGGCGCCGTCGCGGGCGGTCACGAGTGCGGCCTGCTCCAGCAGGGCGACCAGCGCCGGAACCTCGTCGAGCGGACTACCGGTCACCACCGCGAGCCGCTTCAGCTCGGGCAGGGCCAGCCCGCCGCGGCTCAGCAGCCGTCCGGGCTCGGCCGCCAGGGCGCGCAGGGCCTCGGCCGCGGCGGTCGCCACACCGAACGCCCGCTCGGCTGCGGCACGGTCGATCGCCTGCCGCTCGGCGGCGAGTGCGGCGAGCGCGGCGGCGTCCATGACGGCGAGCGCTGGGGCAGGAGCCCCCTGGGCCAGCGCCGCCGCGTCGGGCAGCCCGCGCGCGGGCCAGTCGGCGAGCACCGCGGCGACGGCCGAGGGCACGAGAAGCTCGGGGCCGGCGCGATCGGCGAGCAGGGCATCCAGCGCCGGCTGCAGCGCATCGTCGTCGTGCGGCGCGGCGGGCGCGGCGAGGGCCGCGAGCGTCGGCCGCGGCAGGGCGCTGAGTGCGCGGTCGATCGACGCAGGGTCGAGCAGCGCCTCGGCGAGGTCGAACACGTCGCGCAGCCCCGCCGGGGGCAGGGCGCGGTCGCGGATCAGCCGCGCGAGGTCGGCGTCGTCGAGGGTGCGCAGTCGCGCGGCGAGCGCGAGGGAGGCGGCGCTACTGGCCGGCATCCCGAGCGGCCCGCCCGCGCCGCACGGCGCTGACGACGAGCAGCACGATGATCAGCACGAACCCGATCGGCAGACCGATGAGCGGCAGGATCGTGATGGTCGGCCAGATGCCCTGTGCGAAGTCGTCGCGCTCGAGGCCCACGGCCGTGCCGACGATGAGGGCGATGAAGGCGGCCAGGCTCAGCACGATGATGCTCGCCACCATGTAGGCGAGCACGCGCTCCACGCGGTTGCTCATCACGAACGACTCTTCCGGCACGCCCTCCAGGATAGGGGCCTGCGGATGCTCCTCCCTACCCCGCGACCTGGGGCCAGGGCGGCGGCACGCCCCCGGCGGGTATCCTCGGAGGTTGGAACCCCGAACGAGGAGTGCACGCATGCCCACCGGCAAGGTCAAGTTCTACGACCAGGAGAAAGGCTTCGGCTTCATCGCGAGCGATGAGGGCGACGAGGTCTTCCTGCACGCCTCGGCGCTGCCCGAGGGGGCGGTCGTCAAGGCCGGCACGCGCCTCGAGTTCGGGGTGGCCGCCGGCAAGCGCGGCGCGCAGGCCCTCTCGGTGCGCATCCTGGATGCGAAGCCCTCGCTCGCCCGCGCCAACCGCAAGTCGGCCGACGACATGGCGATCATCGTCGAAGACCTCGTGAAGCTTCTCGACGGCATCGGCGCCAACCTCAAGCGCGGCCGCTACCCCGAGGCCTCGCACGGCGCGAAGATCGCGGCCGTGCTGCGCCGGGTCGCCGACGACCTGGAGGGCTAGGCACCCGTGGCCCGCACGAAGAAGGCGGCCGCGGCGGCCGAGCCGCCGGTCACGGCGGCAGGCGCCGGCTCCGCATCCGGCGCCGACGCGGCGGTGCTCGAGCAGCTCGCGCGCGGCGCACTCGGCGAGATCACCCGCCCGGCGCACGTCGGCGCACTGCGCGACATCGCCGTGGTTGACGACGTCGCGACCGTGCGCTTCTCGACGACCCAGGGCGCGTATCCCGGGTGGGTGTGGACGGTGGCGATCGCCGTCAACCCGGGCATGGAGCCGAGCGTGCTCGAGACCGAGCTGATCCCCGCCGAGGGGGCCCTCGTCGCGCCCGACTGGATTCCGTGGGCCGATCGCCTCGAGGAGTACCTCGCGCAGCAGGCCGCAGAGGCCGCGCTGCGGGGCGACGATCTCGACGGCGAGGGCGACGAGGCGGACGACGACCTCGACGGTTCCGATCTCGACGACCACGCTGACGATGAGCTCGACGACGATGGAGACGACGACCACGACGAGCACTCGGTGCATGCCGACGACGACGTCGACGGGGTCGACATCGACCTGCACCTCGACGAGCCCGCCGACGAGCCCGCGGGCGACGACTCCGAGCGCTGAGGTTCAGCGGGCCCGGCGGCGCGAGACGAGCAGGCCGAGCCCGCCGAGCGCGAGCCCGACGGCGATCGTCGTGAGCACACGCGGGTCGTCGGGCAGGGTGCCGAGGGCGAGCATCCCGAGCGCGATGGCGAGAGCGATCGCCCAGCCGATGAGGCCGACGCCGAAAGCGAGGGCGTCGTTGGTGGGCGCCGGCTCGGGGTGCGGGCGGCGCTGATCGTGCGGAACGACGAGCCTCATGGGCTCAGTGTGCCAGGTCGGGCCACCGGACGGCAGAGGTCCCGGGAAGGCCCGTGTGGCGGGCGGGGAACGCGGCGGGCGGTAAACGCTCGTGCGCGCGGCTCAGTCGGCGAGGCGCTCGAGCACGTGGTCGATCGAGCGGGTGAGCTGGCGCACATCGTCGGGCTCGACAGCCACGAAGGTCGCGATGCGCAGCTGGTTGCGGCCGAGCTTGCGGTACGGCTCGGTGTCGACGATGCCGTTGGCGCGCAGCACGCTCGCGAGCCGCGCGGCATCGACCGACTCGTCGAAGTCGATCGTGACGACGACGGGGGAGCGGTGGTCGGGGTCGCTCACGAACGGGGTGGCGAGCGGGTGGGCGTCGGCCCACGCGTAGAGGTGCGACGAGCTCGCGTGCGTGCGGGCGGCCGCCCAGGCCAGGCCGCCCGAGGCGAGCATCCAGCGCAGCTGGCTGTCGAGCAGAACGAGCGTGGCCAGCGCGGGCGTGTTGAGGGTCTGGTCGAGGCGCGAGTTGTCGATCGCGGCGGTGAGAGACAGGAACGGGGGGATGTACCGGTCCGACCCGGCGACGGCGGAGGCGCGCTCGATGGCCGCGGGGCTCATGAGCGCGAACCACAGGCCGCCGTCGCCCGCGAAGTTCTTCTGCGGCGCGAAGTAGTAGACGTCGGTCTCGGCGACGTCGAAGTCGATGCCGCCCGCGGCGCTCGTCGCGTCCACGACCGTGAGCGCCTCGGGGGCGCGCCCGAACCGCCGCACGGGCGCGCTGACGCCGGTCGACGTCTCGTTGTGCGGGTAGGCGTACACGTCGACGCCCTCGACCTCGGCGAGAACGCCGCGGGTGCCGCCCGGCGTCGCGACCACGTGCGGGGCCTCGAGCCACGGCGCCGACGCCGAGGCGACGAACTTCGACCCGAACTCGCCGAAGTCGAGGTGCGCGCTGCGGCGCGAGATGAGCCCGGCTGCCGCGACATCCCAGAACGCGGTCGAGCCGCCGTTGCCGAGCACCACCTCGTAGCCCTCCGGCAGGCGGAACAGCTCAGCCAGCTGCGCCCGCACGCGACCCACCAGCTGCTTCACGGGAGCCTGCCGGTGCGAGGTGCCCAGGATGCTGGCCGCGGCCGCGAGGTCGGCGAGCTGCTCGTTCCGAACCTTGGAGGGCCCGCATCCGAAGCGCCCGTCGGTGGGGAGGAGGTCGGCGGGGATCGTGATGGTGGCGGCCATTCGTCCATCGTATCGAGCGCACCGGGGCCGATCGGTCGCGTCGATTAGGCTAGGCAAGCCTCACCCGGGGCACTCTCTCGAGCGGAGGAAAGGGGGCGCGGTGACCGATCTCGTCGACACCACCGAGATGTACCTGCGCACGATCCTCGATCTCGAGGAGGAGCAGATCACCCCGCTGCGCGCCCGCATCAGCGAGCGCCTCGGGCACTCCGGCCCGACCGTGTCGCAGACCATCGCCCGCATGGAGCGCGACGGCCTCGTGCGGGTCGAGGGAGACCGGCACCTCGAGCTGACCGACGACGGCCGCGCGAAGGCCGTGGCGGTGATGCGCAAGCACCGGCTCGCCGAGCGCCTGCTCGCCGACGTCATCGGCCTCGACTGGGCTCTCGTGCACGATGAGGCCTGCCGCTGGGAGCACGTGATGAGCGAGCAGGTCGAGCGCCGCATCCTCGAGCTGCTCGGCGACCCCGTCGAATCGCCGTACGGCAACCCGATTCCGGGTCTGGAGCAGATCGGCGGCTCGGCTGCGAACACCTTCCTCGACGGCGTCATCTCGCTCACGCACGCCGCCGCGGCGGGGGCGCGCGAGGGCACGATCCGCCGGCTGGCCGAGCCCGTGCAGGTCGACCCCGACCTCCTCCACCAGCTTCGGGAGGCGGGCGTCACGCCCGGCGCGACCGCCCGTTTCCGCCCCGAGCCGAACGGCTATGTCTCGGTCGAGGTCGAGGGCCGCGCCGACGGCATCGACCTGCCCGCCGAGGTCGCGCAGCACATCTACGTCGCTGAGTGAGGCCTGACCACTACATGTGGGTCGGGCGCGTCGGTTTGTTTCCTTTTCGTTATCTCCCGTACACTCGCCAGGTCGCCGCCCACACCCAACCGGGCAGCGACTCCGACCCGGGACGCTCCGCATGCCTGTCTCCCTCGTCGGACCGTGGACACCACGAACAGTGACAGGCCACGCGATGTGAGTGGCGGAGCGCAGGAGGTTCCTCTCTTGGATCACAGCACCGCAACCTGGCGCCGCACCGCTCTCAATGTGGGGGCCATGGCCGCCGCAACCGCCATCGTCGCCACTCTCGCCCTTCCGGGCACCGCGATCCCGCCGGCGGCGAACGCCGAGTCGAACGCCACGGCCGAAGCCCTCGCGCAGCTGCAGGCCACCGAGTCGCAGGCTCTCGAGCTGACCGCCACCGAGGCTGTCGTCGTCGACGCCAGCCGTGGTGAGTTCACCGCGACCGACCCGGCGGCCCTGCGCCGTCAGCAGCTCGCCGCCGAGCGTGCCGCGGCCGCGGCCGCGTGGCGCGGGCCGACGGTCGGCGACTTCCTCGCGAACCCGCCGTACCCGAGCTTCAGCCTCGACCAGGTCGTGCAGGTCGCTCTGCAGTACCAGGGCGTTCCGTACCGCTACGGCGGCTCGACGCCGGCCGGCTTCGACTGCTCGGGCTTCGTGCAGTACGTCTACGCCCAGTTCGGTGTCGCGCTGCCCCGCACGGTGAGCCAGCAGGCGGCGGCAGGCGTGCGCATCTCGCGCGAGGACGCGCGACCCGGTGACATCGTCATCATGGCCGGCCACAACGGCATCTACCTCGGCAACGGCACCTTCATCGACTCGCCCCGCTCGGGCGGCGTCGTGAGCGTGCGCCCGATCTGGACCGACAACTACTACATCGTCCGCGTCGGCATCTAGCTGCTGCCGAGCGCGGTCGGCCCGCGCCGCCCTGCCCGGCAGACCCGGGTGAACTCCGGGTGAATGCGGCCGACGCGATGTCGCGATGTTCACGGTTTCGCGGTATTCGTGGGTTACCCTGAGCGCGTGGTGCCGCTCCGGCACCCGGGGAGGGCTCATGAGCAGGCGGAACGACATCCAAACCGTGGATGCGCGCGCCGTCTTCCGCATAGCCGCCCGCGCTCGCTGGGTCGCGCCGTGTCGCGGCCCCGCGCGATGAGCACTGTCGTCTCGACGACAGTGCTTTTTTTGTGCCCGTGAGGGCAGGCGCGGCCCCGGCCGATGCGACACCACGACCCGGATAGAACGCCCGCAGGCCATGCGGGCCCGTTCGACAGGAGCCGTGAATGCGCACTCTCGTACTCAACGCGGGCTACGAGCCCCTCGCCGTCGTGTCCTTCCGCCGAGCTCTCGTGCTCGTGATGAACGGCAAGGCGACGGTTCTCGAGACGGATGGTGAGCATCCGGTCTTCGGCATCGACGATCGGTGGGATCGCCCGAGCGTCATCGTGCTGCGCCGCTATGTGCGGGTGCCGCACTCGCGGCAGGTGCCCCTGACCCGGCGCGGCGTGCTGCGGCGCGACGGCCACCGCTGCGCCTACTGCGGGGCGTCGGCGACGACGATCGACCACGTCATGCCGCGCTCGCGGGGCGGTGCCGACTCGTGGGAGAACCTCGTGGCGTGCTGCCTGCGCTGCAACAACGTGAAGGGCGACCGCACGCCGGCCGAGATGCGCTGGCAGCTGCGGGTGGTTCCGAAGGCGCCGCACGGCACGGCCTGGCTCGTGCGCGGCATCGAGCGGCCGCAGCCCGACTGGAACGAGTACCTGGCGCCGCTCGCCGCATGACGAGCAACGGCGGGGTGGACGACGACACCGAGGCCCGGGCACGGTTCGAGAGCGCTCTGGCGACGGAGTACTTCGTGCTGCAGGGCGCGTCAGGGGCAACGATCTCCGAGAGCAGCAGTAGATCGTCGCTCTACATGGTCTCGTTGTCGAGCAGTCTGATCGCGCTGGGTTTCGTGTTGAACGCCTCTGCCGAGTCCTTCCTGTCGTTCGCCGCTGTGGTGCTCCCGGTGCTTTTTCTGCTCGGCACCTTCACTGTCGTACGACTGGTCGACACGAGCGTCGAGAACGTGCGTGTGCTGCAGCAGATGGCCCGCATCCGTCGGCATTTCGCCGGCATCTGGCCGCCCGGCGCTGCCCTCTTCGGCATGGCGGAGTCCGCCGCGGCTGACGCGAGTCGCTCGCTCGGGCTGCGGCGGGCGAACCGTCGCGCCGTCTTCTTCACCATGGCAACGGTGATCGGCGCGGTCAACGCAGTCGTCGGCGGCGCGATCGTCGTGCTCGTGCTCACGGGCCCGCTTGGGCTGGCGACGAGCGTCGCCGTGGTCGCGGGCGTGGTTGCCGCAGTGGCGCTCAGCGCGGTCGCAGTCGCGTATCAGCTGGTGCGGTTCGCGCCGCTGTTCCCGCGCGAGACGGCATCGCCCGGGGGCTGATGGCGCGATCGGCGGGTGCGAAAGCGCATTGACGTCAAACCGGCGTCACCCAACCGGAACGAGCATGCCGCGCAAGGCGTCGAGCTGGCGCTGCACGGTGTCGCGCGAGACCGCGGCGTCGGGCTCGGCGGCGTCGAAGCCGTGGTACGCACCCTCGATGACGTGCAGCTCGGTGGGTACGCCCGCTTCGGTGAGGCGTCGCGCGTACTCGACGTCTTCGGCGTGGAAGAGGTCGAGGGTTCCGACGCCGATCCACGTCGGGGGCAGGCCGCGCAGCGCGGCTGGGCCCTGCTCGGCGCGACGTGCCGGCACGGCGAGGGCGAGCTCGTCGGCGGAGAGCGGCGTCGCCTCGGGGCCCTTCGCGCCCGCGCCGAGATACATGCCCCAGCCCAGGCGGTTGCTGCGCGGGTTCCAGAGCCGCAGCATGCGCGGGTGGGTGGCGGCGGGCTGCCCGGTGCGGTCATCCAGCATCGGATACAGCAGCACCTGACCGGCCAGCGCGACCTCTGCGCGGTCGCGAGCGCGCAGGGCGAGGGATGCGGCGAGCCCGCCTCCGGCGCTCTCGCCGATCACGGCGATGCGGGCGGGCTCGACGTCGGGTTGGGCGGCCAGCCATCGCAGCCCGGCTTCGGCATCGTCGAGCGGCGTCGGGTAGGGGTGCTCGGGCGGCATGCGGTAGTCGACGCTGATGGCGACCGCTCCGAGCTCGTCGGCGATGCGGCGGCAGAGTCGGTCGCCCTGCGTGGCCGAGCCGATGATGAGGCCGCCGCCGTGCAGGTGCAGCACGGCCGGGCGGCGCGCGCCCGCATCCGTCGCCGCGGTCGACGTCGGGCGGTGCACTCGCAGCAGCACGCCGTGGCCGAGGTCGACGAGCTCGCCGTCGGTCGGCGGCTTCGTGCGACCGAGTCCGCTCACGAAGCGCAGCAGGGCCCGGCTGCCCCGCGTGGCCGAGGTCGGCGGCATGAACCGCGCGCGCGTAAGGTCGGGGTGGAAGGCGGGGGAGTCGTCATTGACCATGCCCCGAATCTAGTTCGCCGCGGGGCTACCCTGGCCGCATGCCGGTGAGCCGTTTCGAGAGCCCGTTGACGGGAGGGCATCCGAACTCGCTCGGCAACACCCTGAGCGTCGTCGACGAGGTGCTGGCCGATCGGGCGTTGCTCGCCGAGCTCGTGGCCTGCTATCGCAGCGAGGATGCGGTCGTTCGGCTGCGCGTGTCGAGCGCGGTCAAGCGCGTGACGCAGCAGCGGCCCGAGTGGGTGGCCGCGCACCTCGACGACTTGCTCGGCTGGGTCGCCCAGATCGACCAGGCCTCGACCAAATGGACGCTCTCGATTCTCTTCGTGCTGCTCGACGACTACATGACCCCGCCCCAGCGCGACGCGGCCATCGCCCTCATGCAGGCGAACCTGCACTACGACGACTGGATCGTGCAGAACACCACCGCCGAATCGCTCGCCCACTTCGCCCGGCAGCGCCCCGAGCTGGCCGCGTGGCTCGTGCCCGAGCTGCGCACGCTGACCACGAGCCGCCACAAGTCGGTGCGCGGTCGCGCCGCGAAGTTGCTCGCGTCGCTGGCCACCCCCTCGCCGCAACCCGGCGAATAGACTGGATGCACCGCCTCTGTAGCTCAATGGAAGAGCAGTTCCGTCCTAAGGAAAGGGTTGGGGGTTCGAGTCCCTCCAGGGGCACGAAAGGGTGACGCCCTCCGCGGATCGAGCTTGTCGAGATCTCGGAGGACGTCACCCTTTCGTTCTCATGGGTGGCCCCTCGACCCGCGGGGGTCCCCGCCGCGCCGGTTCCGACGCATCGCCCTTCGCGGATGTCGCACCCTCGCGGTGCCGCGATGTGGCGGCCGTGCCGGTGGGGCGTCGAGTCCCTCCAGGGGCACAAAACTCCGATTTCACACGGCAGAGTCTGCTGCTAGGTTTCACCCCTTTGGCTCGCCCTGCTCACATTGCTGGCCGACTACGCCGGCGCAGAAGGAGCTAGGTCGGGCTCGATGATCCAGTCGAGAGACTTCGAGACTGCCCGCTTCCAATCCCGATAGAGGTTGTGGCGACGCGCCTCGGGCATGAGTCGTGACCAGCGTCCGCCTTCCGCCCAGCATTCCTGAACCTCTTCAGTGTTCGCCCAGACTCCGACTGACAGGCCAGCAGCGAAAGCAGCGCCCAGTGCCGTCGTCTCGGTGGTCTGAGAGCGCACGACGTCAACGCCCAACTGGTCAGCCTGAAACTGCATCAGCAGTTCATTGGTCGTCATTCCTCCGTCGACTCGGAGTTCGGTCAGAGCCACACCCGAGTCTGCATTCATGGCTTCCACAACTTCGCGCGTCTGGTAGGCCGTTGCCTCCAACGCGGCTCGAGCGATATGACCCTTGTTGATGTAGCGAGTGAGGCCAACGAGTACGCCTCGCGCATCGGACCGCCAGTGGGGGGCAAACAGTCCCGAAAACGCAG
>JAIXXG010000034.1 GCA_027490915.1 Microbacteriaceae bacterium | reverse complement strand
GTGTCGGGCGCGAGCTCGAAGCTGCGGTAGGTCACCGTGACCTCGCCGTCGAACTGCGCCGCCGCGGCCTCGAACGTGCGTTTGCCGATGTAGCACCAGGGGCACTGCACGTCGGACCAGATCTGCACGTCGATGGGGTTGCTCGGGTTGCTCACCCTCAGGTCAACGTGCCGCCGACCCGGTTATTCCCCCTGCGGTGCCCCCGCAGCTCTGCCGTGCCTCCACAACTCAGGAGCCCCGCGCGGAAGCAGGCCCGGGGGCGCGCTCTCACGGCGTGTTGCTGGCCTACCGAGCTGCGCGACTCCTGAATTGTGGAGATCGACGAGGATGCCGCGCTCGCGCAGAGCGCGCGAAGCGGCATCCTGCACCTCGCGCCAGTGCGCGAAGACGCGCCGAGCACTCGGGCGCAGGGCGTGCAACCCCGCCCGTGTGATCGCGAGATCGCGCGCACGGTCTTCCTCGAACCGGTCGCGGTGAAACTCGTCGCCGTCGACTTCCACGGCGATGGCGCCCTCCACCACGAGGTCGATGCGCTCTGTGCCCTCGGAGAAGCTCACCTGGGTGCTGACCTGCAGGCCCGCGGCGCGAAGGCGCGTGCGCGCCAGGCTCTCGGGCAGGGAATCGCAGTCGTCGACACTGGCGTCGACGAGCCAGCGCAGCGGCCCCAAGCGCTCGCGCAGCGCGGCGAGCTCGATGCGATCGAGTTGGCCGGTGCGGCGAGCCCAGTCGAGCACGGCGATGGCCTGCTCTGCTGGCTCGATGCGGCAGACGAGCTCGATCGCTTCGGCGAGGTCGACGATGCCCGTCGACGAGCTCCGGTCGTGCGCCGGAGCCACCCAGTGAACGACGGAATCGTCGTTGCGAGCATCCCCTCGCCGCACATCGCGTCGCCACTGGCTGCGCAGCCGGGCGGCGTTGGTCGGCACCGCGATGTGGAGGGGATGCCGCCCCAGCACCCAGCCGCCGAGCGCGGCCACCGCGCTGATGCCGGTGAGCCGGCCGCCGACGCGCATTGCCCGGAAGCGCCGATCATGCTCGGCCCAGCTCGAGTACCAGCCCCGTCGGGGGCGGTTGAGGGATCCGGCCGTGAGGGCCCGCCGCAGATCGTGGTCGGTGGCGCCGAGCTCGTGCAGCCGACGTCGGTCGAGGGCGCCGCCGTGACGGGCAACGAGGTGCGCAGCATCCATCGCCGCAGGATGCCCGGCGCGCGCACCCCGCCGGCTACGTGCACGGCTCCCGCTCGTGCGGCAGCCCGAGCCTCCCCGTGTGAGGGACACCCCGACCCCGTCGCGCCTCCACAATTCAGGAGACGGCGACGGTGATCGCGCCCAACACGCCGACAAACCCCCGAGGATGCCCTCCCGCGCGCCACGACTCCTGAATTGTGGAGACCGACGCGGGTCGGGGGTGGGGCGGCGAGAGCCGCGCGGCTAGGCGCCGAGCAGGTTGCCCACCAGGTAGCCCTCGAGCTTCTCGAGCGGGATGCGCTCCTGTGCCATTGTGTCGCGCTCGCGCACGGTCACGGCCTGGTCGTCGAGGGTGTCGAAGTCGACCGTGACGCAGAACGGCGTGCCGATCTCGTCTTGCCGGCGGTAGCGGCGGCCGATCGCGCCGGCATCGTCGAAGTCGACGTTCCAGTGCTGGCGCAGGCGGTCGGCCAGCTCGCGCGCGACCGGCGAGAGCTGCTCGTTGCGCGACAGCGGCAGCACGGCCGCCTTCACCGGCGCGAGGCGGCGGTCGAGGCGCAGCACGGTGCGCTTGTCGACGCCGCCCTTCGTGTTGGGAGCCTCATCCTCGGAGTACGCGTCGACGAGGAAGGCCATGAGCGAGCGGGTGAGGCCGGCTGCCGGCTCGATGACGTACGGCGTCCAGCGCTCCTCCTTGCTCTGGTCGAAGTACGACAGGTCGACGCCGGAGTGCTTGGAGTGCGTGGAGAGGTCGAAGTCGGTGCGGTTGGCGATGCCCTCGAGCTCGCCGAACTCCGAGCCCGAGAAGCCGAAGCGGTACTCGATGTCGACGGTGCGCTTCGAGTAGTGCGACAGCTTCTCGCGGGGGTGCTCGTAGAGCCGCAGGTTGTCGGGGTTCACACCGAGATCGATGTACCACTGCAGGCGCGTGTCGATCCAGTACTGGTGCCACTCCTCGTCGGTTCCGGGCTCGACGAAGAACTCCATCTCCATCTGCTCGAACTCGCGGGTGCGGAAGATGAAGTTGCCGGGCGTGATCTCGTTGCGGAACGACTTGCCGATCTGCCCGATGCCGAACGGCGGCTTCATGCGCGCGGCGTTGAGCACGTTGGCGAAGTTCACGAAGATGCCCTGCGCGGTCTCGGGGCGCAGGTAGTGCAGGCCCGACTCGTCGTCGACGGGGCCGAGGTAGGTCTTGAGCAGGCCCGAGAACTCCTTCGGCTCGGTCCACTGGCCGCGGGTGCCGCAGTTGGCGCAGGCGATCTCGGCGAGCCCACCGACCGGCGCGCGACCCTTCTTCTCCTCGAACTCCTCCTCGAGGTGGTCGGCGCGATACCGCTTGTGGCAGCTGAGGCACTCGACGAGCGGGTCGCTGAAGACCTCGACGTGGCCGGAGGCCTCCCACACCCGCTTCGGCAGGATGACGCTCGAGTCGAGCCCGACGACGTCGTCGCGGCGCGTGACCATCGCGCGCCACCACTGGCGCTTGATGTTCTCCTTCAGCTCGACGCCGAGGGGGCCGTAGTCCCACGCCGAGCGCGAACCGCCGTAGATCTCACCGGCCTGGAAGACGAAGCCGCGCCGCTTGGCGAGCGCGATGACGTTGTCGAGCCGAGAGGGGGCAGCCACGGTGGGGATCTCCTGTTCCGCCCGAGCTGGATGCCCGGGGCCGAGTAGCACGTAAGGCAGAAGTCTACTGACCGCGGGTGGTGCGGCTGCGCGCCGACGAGCTAGGCGGAGGGAGCATCCACCGCCCCGCCGAAGCGGCGGTCGCGCTGCGCGTAGTCCTCGATCGCTGCCCACAGATGGCGGCGCCGGAAGTCGGGCCACAGCGTGTTGAGGAACACCATCTCGGCGTAGGCGCTCTGCCAGAGCAGAAAGTTGCTCGTGCGCTGCTCTCCGCTCGACCGCACGAAGAGGTCGACGTCGGGCTGGTCGGGCTCGTAGAGGTGCTTCGCGATCGTGCGCTCGGTGATGCGCGCCGGGTCGAGGCGGCCCGACTGCACGTCGGCGGCGAGCGCGCGCACCGCATCCACCAGTTCGATGCGGCCCCCGTAGTTGACGCACATCGTGAGCGTCAGGCCGGTGTTGCGGGCCGTGCGCGCCTGCGCCTCCTCGAGTTCGCTGATGACGCTGCGCCACAGGCGCGGGCGACGTCCGGCCCAGCGGATGCGGACGTTCCACGCGTCGAGCTGATCGCGACGGCGGCGCAGAACCTCGCGGTTGAAGCCCATCAAGAAGCGCACTTCGTCGGGGCTGCGGCTCCAGTTCTCGGTGCTGAAGGCGTAGACGCTGAGGTGCCGCACGCCGATCTGGATGGCCCCGGCGACGACGTCGAGCAGGCTCGCCTCGCCCGCGCGGTGCCCTTCGACGCGCGTGAGGCCCTGCCGGTTGGCCCAGCGGCCGTTGCCGTCCATGACGATGGCGACGTGCTGCGGCACGGCCTCTCTCCGCAATTCAGGAGGCTGCTCGCCCGTCCAGTCGATCGGACGCAGCGGCTCGGTGTGTCGGGGCTCTCGGGCCATCACAACTCCTGAATTGTGGAGACGACGGCGGGGCGTGCCGACGCGGTCGCGGGCGGGATGCTCACGCCGTCGCCGCCCGCGACACGGGTTCTGACCGGTCGACGTGCGGCAGCGACCGCAGCCCGCGCTCGAGGTGGAACTGCGTATAGGCCGCCACGATGCCGGTGGCCTGCGCGCGCGCGGCCGGCGCGCTCGCCTCGGCCGCGGCCCAGTCGCCGGTCAGCAGGGCGGCGAGCAGCCCGCGCGTCTCGTCCGAGACGCGCGGCGACCCGGGCGGGGCCACCTCGTCGGCGACCATGCCTCCGAGCTGCACGACGAAGGCGCTGTGGGGGCCGGGCGCGCCGGTCACGGCGCAGTCGCCGAACGTCGGCGCCCATCCCGCGATCGACAGCGCCCGCAGCAGGTAGCTGTCGAGCGTCAGGCTCGGCGGGTGATCGCCGCGGGCGAGCGACCGCAGCGCGCCGACCAGCAGCAGGTACTGCTGGATGCCCCCGCCGTCGTCGCCCGTCAGCTTGTCGGCCGTCTCGACCATGGCGGTGGCAGCCGTGTAGCGCGCGTAGTCGCCCGAGATCTCGGCGCCGTAGGCACCGAGAGTGTCGGCCTGCTGCACGATGTCGAGGCTGCGGCCCTGGTACAGCTGCACGTCGGCGACCATGAACGGCTCGAGGCGCGCACCGAACTTGCTCGACGTGCGCCGCACGCCCTTGGCGACCGCGCGGATCTTGCCGTGCTGCCGGCTCAGCATCGTGACGATGCGGTCGGCCTCACCCAGCTTGTGGGTGCGCAGCACGACGATCTCGTCACGGTAGGTCGGCACGGCTCCAGTATCCCGCGCTGCGCCGCTCGCCGCCCCGTCGGCGCGGCGGCGTCTCCACAATTCAGGAGATTCGGCGAATGCTCAGCCCAGCCCGCGCAGCGAGGCCGCTGATTCCGCGAGCTCACGCGCAGCGGTGTCGAGCGACTCCTGAGTTGTGGAGACACCCCAGGTGAAGCGGATCGCCGTGCGGGCCGAGTCGGGGTCGTGGCCCATCGCGAGCAGCACGGGCGAGGGCTCGTCGCGGCCGGCGGCGCACGCCGAGCCGCTCGAGGCGATGACGCCGCGGTCGTCGAGCGCGATGAGCAGGGGCTCGCCGCCGATGCCGGGCACGACGAACGACGCGTGGCACGGCAGCCGTCGCGCGGGGTGCCCGGTCAACCGCGCCCCGGGCACCCCGACGAGCACGGCCGCGATGAACGCGTCGCGCTGCGCTTCGAGTTCGGCCAGGGGGTGCGCGAGGCGGTCGTCCTCCGCCAGCTCCAGGGCGCGCGCGAGCCCGACCGCACCCGCGACGTTCTCGGTGCCCGAGCGCCGCTCGCGCTCCTGCCCGCCGCCGTGGATGACCGGCTCGACGGGGGCGTTGGTGGGCAGCAGCAGCGCGCCGACGCCCTTCGGGGCGCCGAGCTTGTGGCCGGAGATCGTCACGGCGTCGACGGGCGGCAGCTCGGAGAGCGGGTACCACCCGGCGTACTGCACGGCGTCGGTGTGCACGCGGGCTCCGACGGCGCGCGCGGCGTCGACCACGGCATCCAGGGGCTGCAGGGTTCCGACCTCGTTGTTGGCGGCCTGCACGCTCACGAGCGCGGTGCCGGGTCGGAGGGCGGCGCGCAGGGCCTCCGCATCCAGCACGCCCTCGGCGTCGACCGGCACCCGCGTGACCTCGACGCCGTGCCAGCGCGCGAGGAAGTCGGTCGAGGCGAGCACCGCCTCGTGCTCGATCGCGCTGACCACGACATGGCGATCGCGCCCGGCGGCGATCGCCGCGAGCGTCAGGCCGATGACCGCGAGGTTGTCGCTCTCGGTTCCGCCGCTCGTCAGCACGACCTGCGCCGGGCGCACCCCGGCGATCGCGGCGATGCGCGCGCGGGCATCCGCGAGGCCGTCGGCCGCCCGCCGCCCGAGCGCGTGGGTCGACGAGGGGTTGCCGTGCTCGCCCGTCAGCCACGGCCACATCGCCTCGAGCACGGCGCGCCGCGTCGCGGTGGTCGCCGCCTGATCGAGATCGATGAGGGTCACGGATGCCCGCTCTGCGCTACTCGTCGACCGAGACGTCGAGGCCGAGGTCGAGCGCCGCGGCGCTGTGAGTGAGCGCTCCGGCAGAGATGACATCGACCCCCGTCTCGGCGATGGCGCGCACGGTCTCGAGGGTGACCCCGCCGCTCGCCTCGACGATTGCGCGCCCGGCGATGAGGGCCGCCCCGGCGCGCAGGTCGTCGAGGCCAAAATTGTCGAGCATGATCGTGTCGGGCTCGCCGGCGATGACCGCGGGCAGCTGGTCGAGCCGGTCGACCTCGACCTCGAGGTGCATCGTGTGCGGGATGCGGGCGCGCACCGCCCGGATCGCCTCCGTCAGGTCGAGCCCCTCGCGCCGCAGCACGGCGAGGTGGTTGTCTTTGAGCATCACGGCATCGCTCAGTGAGTGACGGTGGTTGTGCCCGCCTCCCGCGCGCACTGCCGCCTTCTCGAGCACCCGCAGACCGGGCGTCGTCTTGCGCGTATCGGCGATGCGCACCGGGCGGCCGGATGCGGAGACCGCACCCGCGACCGCGTCGACGTAGCGGCGGGTGAGGGTCGCGATGCCGCTCAGCCGCTGCGCGAGGTTGAGCGCGACCCGCTCGCCGCGCAGCACCGCGCGCGCGGTGCCGGAGATCTCGGCGATCACCGTTCCGGGGGTCAGCGGGTCGCCGTCGGCGACGAGCAGGGTGACCCGCGTCGCGGGGTCGACGCGCGTGAAGGCCAGCTCGAGTGCCAGGCCGCCCGCGAACACACCGGCGACGCGGCTGACGACCCGAGCCGTGGCGGCCGCGTCGGCAGGGATCGCCGCCTCGCTCGTCGCGTCGCCCCAGGGGGCGTCTTCGTCGAGCGCGCGATCGACGATCGCCGTCACGGCGGCGAGGGTCGCGCCGGTGAGGCCGTGCGCGGCCGAGGCCGAGGGCTCGCCGCTCATGCGCTGACCTCCTGCGGGGCGACCCCGGCACCCACCGCGGTCGGCCTCCACAATTCAGGAGATGCGCCCGACGGGCGCACGACGACACGCCGCACGCGCTGCGCGGGGTCGGTGTCGGGAAAGTCGTCGCGCCAGTGGGCGCCGCGCGATTCGGTGCGGGCGAGAGCGGCCGAGGCCGTCAGGCGCGCGAGCGGGAGCAGCGAGCGGGCCTCGTCGTCGGCGGGCCGCGCATCCGCGAGTTCTCGGGCGAACGCGGCGATCTCGTCGCCGGTGCGCTCCAGACCGAGGGCCTCCCATGCGCGGTCGCGCACGCGGTCGGCGCTCCACGGCGTCGAGCCGGGGGCGAGCGCATCCGGGGCGAGCTCGGCGACGACGGGCACGGGGGTGTGGAGCGGGTCGGAGCCCACCGACTCCTGAGTTGTGGAGACGCGCGAGGCGGGTGCGGGTGCGGGCAGGTGTGCGGGCACGGGCAGAGCGGGCACCGAGCCCGCGGCGCCGACCGCGTCGCCCGCGCGCCAGCCGACAACGAGGGCCTCGAGCAGCGAGTTCGAGGCGAGCCGGTTGGCGCCGTGCACACCCGTCGACCCGACCTCGCCGACCGCGAAGAGGCCGGGCACGGTGGTGCGGCCATCCATGTCGGTGAGGGCGCCGCCCATCGCGTAGTGCGCCGCCGGCGTCACCGGCACGGGCGCGACCGCCCAGTCGACGCCCGAGGCGCGCACGAGCGCATCGATCGTCGGGAAGCGCCGCTGCAGCACGTCGCGCCCGAGCATCGTCGCGTCGAGCAGCACGGGGGCTCCGCCCTGGGCGCGCATCTGCCGGGCGATCGCGCGGGCGACGATGTCGCGCGGGGCTAGCTCGCCGCGCGGGTCGACCTCGAGCATGAAGCGGCGGCCGTCGGCGTCGAGCAGGGTCGCGCCCTCGCCGCGCACAGCCTCCGAGACCAGCCCGCCCCCGGCGAGCACGGTGGGGTGGAACTGCACGAACTCGAGGTCGGCGATCGCCGCACCCGCGGCATAGGCGAGCACGACCCCGTCGCCGGTCGCGACCGGGGGGTTCGTCGTGTGGCGGTACAGCCGACCGTTGCCGCCGGTGGCGATGATGACGGCATCGGCCCCCACCTCATCCACCCGCGTGGCACCGGGCTCATCGCCCGGGCTCTCGATGACCGCCCCGACGACCGCGCCATCACGCACGATCAGCGACGCGGCGCGGGCGAACTCGCGGGCACGGATGCGGCCCTCGCGCACCGCGGCCGCCAGAGCCGTCTCGATCACCCGGCCGGTGGCGTCTCCCCCGGCGTGCAGGATGCGCGCGATCGAGTGGGCGGCCTCGAGCCCGCGGGCCCAGTCGCTCACCTCGTCGAAGGGCGCGACCGCGCCCGGCGCTGGGTCGAAGGCGACCCCGAGGCGGACGAGGTCGTGCACCCGAGCAGGGCCCTCGGTGCACAGGATGTCGACGGCGGCCGGGTCGCTCAGCCCGGCCCCGGCGATGAGCGTGTCGCGCGCGTGCAGCGCTGCCGAGTCGTCGGGGAACACCGCGGCGGCGATGCCGCCCTGCGCCCAGGCGGTCGAGCCGGCCGTGAGCACGTCTTTCGTGACGATCGTGACGTCGTGCCGACGGGCGGCGCGCAGGGCGGCGACGAGGCCGGCCATGCCGCTGCCGATGACGAGGATGTGGGCCATGGGGTGCTCCTAGTCGCGGGGCTTCGCGGCGAGCATGCGCTCGAGCGCGAGCTTCGCATCCGCTTGAACGCCGGCGTCGACGACGATCTCGTTGACCACGCGACCGGCGACGAGTTCCTCGAGCACCCAGGCGAGGTAGCCGGGGTGGATGCGGTACATCGTCGAGCACGGGCAGATGATCGGATCGAGGCAGAAGATCGTGTGCTGCGGGTACTCGGCGGCGAGGCGGTTGACCATGTTGATCTCGGTGCCGATGGCGAAGGTGGTCGGCTCGGTTGCGCCGGCGACCGCGCGGCGGATGTAGTCGGTCGAGCCCGCCTCGTCGGCGGCGTCGACGACGGCCATGGGGCACTCGGGGTGCACGACGACGCGCACGCCCGGGTGCTCGGAACGCGCCTGCTCGACCTGCTCGACCGTGAACCGCTTGTGCACGCTGCAGAACCCGTACCAGAGCACGACCTGGGCGTCGAGCAGCTCATCGCGCGTCGACCCGCCGAGCGGCTTGCGCGGGTTCCACATCGGCATGCGGTCGAGCGGCACGCCGATCGCCTTGGCGGTGTTGCGGCCCAGGTGCTGGTCGGGGAAGAACAGCACGCGCTGCCCGCGCTCGAACGCCCACTCGAGCACCGTCTTGGCGTTCGATGAGGTGCACACGATGCCGCCGTTGCGCCCGCAGAAGGCCTTGAGCGCGGCCGACGAGTTCATGTAGGTCACGGGGATGATCGGCGCGCGTCCGTCAGCGTCGGGCTCGGCACCGTAGACCGAGAGCAGCTCGTCCCACGCCGCCTGCACCGAGTCGATGTCGGCCATGTCGGCCATCGAGCATCCCGCCGCCAGATTGGGCAGGATCACGCGCTGCTCGTCGCGCGCGAGGATGTCGGCGGTCTCGGCCATGAAGTGCACGCCGCAGAACACGATGTACTCGGCGTCGGGCTTGGTCAGCGCGGCGTTGGCGAGCTGGAACGAGTCGCCCAGGAAGTCGGCGTGTTGCACGACCTCGTCGCGCTGGTAGAAGTGGCCCAGAATGACGAGCCGGTCGCCGAGAGCATCCTTCGCGGCCCGGATGCGGGCGTGCAGCTCGTCGTTCGTGGCCACCTGGTACTCCGCGGGCAGGGCGCCCTGGCGCGGCGAGCCGGTCGGGATGACGTCGTGCATCGACGAGCCGGGGCCGTAACCCGGCACCGTGTCGAACTCCCACGGCCCCTTGTCGAGCTCGGGCGTGCAGGTGTCGCCCGGTGCCTGCCCGTTGGTGATGAGCCGGATGGTCGTGGCGACGGAGGCGTCGGTGGTGCTCATGCGCTGGTCCTCAGATGCTCGGGGGTCGTGCGGGGCTCGGGTTCGGTGCGGGGTTCGGGCGTGATGTGGGTTTCGGCCGCGGTTCGGCGGTTGAGCGGACCGGCATCGACGAGGTCGACGTCGCCCGTGTAGCGGTACAGGCGCGGCGGGCGGTGGCGCCCGCCGGTGACGACCTCGCCGGTGGGCTCGATCACGCCGCTGGTCTCCATCTGCCGCCGGAAGTTGGCGGGGTCGAGGGGCTTGCGCAGCACGGCCTCGTAGACCTCCCGCAGCTCGGCGAGCGTGAAGCGCGGGCCGAGGAAGGCGTGCGCGATGCGGGAGTACTCCATCTTCGTGCGCAGCCGCCAGAGGGCGTAGTCGACGATGAGGTTGTGGTCGAAGGCGAGGTCGGGCAGCTCGTCGGCGGCGAACCAGCGCACGTTCTGCCCGAGCGAGACGCGCTCGGCCTCGTCGGGGCGCACGAGCGCCCAGTAGACGATCGACACCATGCGCTGGTCGGGCGAGCGGTCGACGTCGCCGAATGCGTAGAGCTGCTCGAGGTAGGTGGGCTCGAGGCGGGTGGTCTCGCCGAGATTGCGGCGGGCCGCGCCCTCGAGACTCTCGTCGGCGCGCACCATGCCGCCGGGCAGCGCCCAGCGGTCGAGGTAGGGCTCGCGGGTGCGCCGCACGAGGGGCAGCCAGACGGTCGGCGCGCCGAGCTCGTCGCGGCGCAGGGCGAAGATGACGGTCGACACGGCGAGGCCGATCCCGGTCGAGGAGCCCGTCGCGGGCGCGCTGTTCGCGATCACGGATGCTCCTCCCCTCGTGGCGCGGTTTGTTAAAGTCATTGCGACCAGAACAGAGTCTAGCACTTCGGGTGCGGATGACACGAACACGGTCGCGGCTCGAGCACCGCATCCCACCCGCCAGAATGGGCGTGTGGACGACCTGTTCGTGATCCCCCTGTGGGCCGACCTGCTCGCGGTCGGCATCGGCGCGCTGCAGGGGGCGCTGTTCGCCGCCCAGTTCCGCGACCGCCGCCTCGACTGGCTGGGGGTCGCGATCATCGGCATCGTCGTCGGCTTCGGCGGCGGTCTGCTGCGCGACCTGCTGCTCGACGTGCCGCTCGCGCCCCTGCAGACCAACTGGTACGTCATCGTCGCGACGGCGGCCGCCCTGCTCGGCATGCTGCTCGAGCGCGTCTTCCGCCGCCTCAATCGCTTCATCACGGTGCTCGACGCGCTGACCATCGGCCTGTTCGGCGCGATCGGCACGACGAAGGCGCTCGCACTCGGACTTCCGGAGGTCGCGGCGGTGTTCGTCGGCGTGCTCGCCGCGGTCGGCGGGTCGATCCTGCGCGACCTGCTGCTCAACCTGCCGATCGCCCTCATGCACGTCGGGTCGCTCTACGCCGTCGCGGCCGCCGCCGGATCGGGTGCGATCGCGGTCATGCTCGCCCTCGACGTCGACGTGCTCGTCGCCGGCGCGATCGGCGTCGCGCTGACGTTCGGCGTGCGCGTCGCCTCCGTGCTCTTCGGCTGGAGCCTGCCCGAGCAGCGCGCGATCACGCGCCTGCCGAAGCTGCCCGCGCTCCCCCGCCGCGGCGGGCGCGCTATCGACGGCCGGGATGCGGAGACCGGCGCCGAGCGCGGGCGCACCGTGACGACCGCCACGGGCGTGATCCACCTGCACCCCACGACCGCCACGATCCCGATCGTCGGCGACGACGCCCGTGAGCCGCGCACCCGTCGCCGCTCCCCCATCCCCGGCGCGAGCCGCGGGCGCTGATCGCATGCCCGACGCGCTCTCCGTCTTCGAGACCGCTCGGCCGAGGCTGACAGGGCTCGCGTACCGGCTGCTCGGCTCGTGGGCCGAGGCGGAGGACGTCGTGCAGGATGCGTGGCTCACGTGGAGCACGGCGGCCCAGCCCGACCCGGCCGCCGCCGGCATCGTCAACCCCGACGCGTACCTGACGACCATGGTCACGCGGCGCGCCCTCACGGCGCTCGACTCGGCCCGCGTGCGCCGCGAGCAGTACGTCGGGCCCTGGCTGCCCGAGCCCGTCGACACCCGTGCCGATCCGGCGCTCGGGGCCGAGCGGGCCGAGGCGCTCGACCTCGCCACTCTGCTGCTGCTCGAGCGGCTCACCGGCCCCGAGCGCGCCGCCGTCGTGCTGCGCGAGGCCTTCGCGTACGACTATGCGGCCCTCGCCGAGGTGCTCGGCACGAGCGAGGCCGCCGCGCGGCAGCTCGTCTCGCGCGGACGCCGCGCGCTCGAGGGCCACCGGCGGCAGCGGGTCGACGACACCGATCGCGCACGGCTGCTCGGCGCCTTCGTCGCCGCGGCCCAGGGCGGCGACCTCGCCGCACTCGAAGCCGTGCTCGTGCCCGACGCCGTCGCGATCAGCGACGGGGGCGGGCTCGCCAGCGCGGCGCGCCGCCCGGTGCACGGAGCCGACAACGTGGCGCGCTTCGTGCTCGGGGTGCTCGAGAAGTTCGGGCAGGGAGTGCGCAGCATCCCGGTCGAGGCGAACGGCGCGGTCGCCTTCCTCGCCGTCACCGACGGGCCCGAGGGCGTGGAGCCCGTCGCGCTGTGGTCGCTCGACATCGGTTCTGGGGGCGTGCGGGCCGTGCACATCGTGCGCACGCCGCTCAAGCTCGCGCGGTTCACGGCGGACGCACTGACCCCGATCAACCTGTCACAGAACGGCCCCCTGCCCGGTCGACTCTGAGAGGGCGCTCCCGCGCGCCCCGGAGAGGACACCATGACCCTGCTCATCACCGGCGGAACCGGAACCCTCGGCCGCCCGACCGTCAGCGCCCTGCGCGCTGCCGGGCACGCGCCGCGCATCCTCAGCCGACGAGCCGGCGCCTCGCACGCGATCGGCGATCTGCAGTCGGGGGCCGGCCTCGCCGCAGCCCTCGACGGCGTCGGCACCGTGCTGCACCTCGCGACCAACCGGCGATCGGATGCGCGCGCGACCCAGAACCTCGTCGACGCCGCCCGTTCCGCCGGCGTGCAGCACCTCGTGTACCTATCGATCGTGGGCGTCGACGCCGTGCCGCTCGGGTACTACCGCTCGAAGCTGGCCTGCGAGCAGCTCATCGCCGCATCGGGAGTGCCGCACACGATCCTGCGGGCCACCCAATTCCACGACTTCGTCGCGGGAGCCTTCCGCGCGCAGCGCCGGCTGCCGCGGGTGATCACGCTCGACGTGCCGTTCCAGCCGATCGACACGGGCGCGGTGGCCGCGCGGCTCGTCGAGCTCGTCGCCGGCGCGCCCGTGGGCGGGCGGGTCGACGACCTCGGCGGGCCCGAGGTGCTGCCGATGCGCGCGCTGGCGCAGCAGTGGCTCGAGGCGCGCGGCGCCGACCCCGAGTCCGCCCGCCGCCGGGTCGTGGAGTGGCGTGCGCCCGGGAAGCTCGTCGGCGCGTACCGCGCCGGGCTGCACACGACGGGGCAGCCCGGGCCGGGCATCCGTTTCGCCGACTGGGCGGCGACCGCCCGCTGAGCCCGCCCGCATCTCCACAATTCAGGAGAGGGTGCGCGCGACGAGGGCCTTTCGACGCCCCAACGGCGTGTCTCGGCACCTCGCCGACAGCTCACTCCTGAATTGTGGAGACGCGCTCGAGTGCGGGCGCCGGGCTGCCTTCTTGCGCGAGCCCGCGGGTCGACGGCTGCTCTCGAGAGCCCGCGCGGCTCCACAACTCAGGAGTGGGCGACTCTGGAGACGAGCGACACGCCGACATCCACCGGATACCGCGGCCCAGCACTGCGCGAGTCCTGAATCGTGGAGGTCGCGACGGATGCGACGGCCGCCCGGCGAGCCGGGCGACCGCCGAGCGGCACGGGCCGCTACGCGCTGACGAGCGTGCGGTCGGGGCTCTCGAGCCGGATCGCCCGGTTAACCGCCGACACGACAGCCTTGAGCGACGCGGTCGAGATGTCGGGGTCGATGCCGACACCCCACAGGGTGCGCCCGTTGACCTCGAGCTCGACGTAGGCGGCGGCGTGGGCATCCCCGCCCGCCGACAACGCGTGCTCGACGTAGTCGAAGAGGCGGATGGCGATGCCCTGGCCCTCCATCATGCTGAGGAACGCCGCGACGGGCCCGTTGCCGGTCGACTCGATCGCGGCGATCTCCTCCCCGTCGCGCAGGGTCGCGCTGAGCTGCACGACACCAGACATATCCGACGACGTGCGGGTCGAGAGCAGCTCGAACCGGCCCCACTTCGCGTCGGGGTCGGGCGAGGGCAGGTACTCGTCCTGGAAGATCTCCCAGATCTCGGCGCTCGTGACCTCGCCGCCCTCGGCATCGGTCTTCGCCTGCACGACCCCGCTGAACTCGATCTGTAGCTTGCGCGGCAGGTCGAGGTTGTGGTCGGTCTTGAGCAGGTAAGCCACGCCGCCCTTGCCCGACTGCGAGTTGACGCGGATGACCGCCTCGTAGGTGCGGCCGAGGTCTTTCGGGTCGACGGGCAGGTAGGGCACGCCCCACACGAGCTCGTCGACGTGCTTGCCCTCGGCCTGAGCCCGGGCATCCATCGCCTCAAAGCCCTTCTTGATGGCGTCCTGGTGGCTGCCGCTGAAGGCCGTGTAGACGAGGTCGCCGGCCCACGGGCTGCGCTCGTGCACCTTCAGCTGGTTGCAGTACTCGGCGGTGCGCTTGATCTCGTCGAGGTCGCTGAAGTCGATGTGCGGGTCGATGCCCTGCGTGAAGAGGTTGATGCCGAGGGCGACGAGGTCGACGTTGCCGGTGCGCTCGCCGTTGCCGAACAGGCAGCCCTCGATGCGGTCGGCGCCGGCCATGTAGCCGAGCTCGGCGGCGGCGACGGCGGTTCCGCGGTCGTTGTGCGGGTGCAGGCTCAGGATGACCGAGTCGCGCCGCGCCAGGTGCCGGTTCATCCACTCGATCGAGTCGGCGTAGACGTTGGGCGAGGTCATCTCGACCGTGGCGGGCAGGTTGATGATGATCTTGCGCTCGGGGGTCGGCGCGATCTGCTCGATGACCGCGTTGCAGACCTCCAGCGCCGTCTCGAGCTCGGTGCCCGTGTAGCTCTCGGGGCTGTACTCGTAGAAGATCTCGGTGCCCGGCACGGTCGACTCGTACTGCTGGCACCAGCGCGCGCCCTGCAGCGCGATCTCCTTCACACCCTCGACGTCGGTGCGGAATACAACCTCGCGCTGCAGCGCGCTCGTCGAGTTGTAGAAGTGCACGATCGCGCGCTTGGCGCCCTTGATCGACTCGTACGTGCGGGCGATGAGGTGCTCGCGGGCCTGCGTCAGCACCTGGATCGTGACGTCGTCGGGGATGAGGTTCTCGTCGATGAGGGAGCGCACGAAGTCGAAGTCGGTCTGGCTCGCCGACGGGAACCCGACCTCGATCTCCTTGTAGCCCATGCGCACGAGCAGGTCGAACATGATGCGCTTGCGCTCGGGGCTCATCGGGTCAATGAGGGCCTGGTTGCCGTCGCGCAGGTCGACCGCGCACCAGCGCGGCGCCTCGGTGATGCGCTTGCTCGGCCACGTTCGGTCGGGCAGGTCGACGGCGAACTGCTCGTGGTACGGCTGGTACTTGTGAATCGGCATGCCCGAGGGCTGCTGGCGGTTCTCCATGAGGTGCTCCTGCTGGTTCGTAAGTCTGGGGTTTCAGCCGACGACGAACTCCGCGACGAGGGAGGCTGTAGGTCTAAGCCTCGTCGCGGCAGCGAAGAAGGAGCTGGCCGAACACGGTTTCAGGGTACACCCGCGTCTTGCGTGCCCGCGAACGGCGGCGACGGATGCTTTTCGCTCAGCCTTTCGGATGAAAAGGGTCATCCGCTCGGGTGAGCGGCGCGAGTTTCGCTCGGGTGCGGGCCGTGC